>NZ_JAGKRH010000112.1:0-48480 GCF_017939245.1 Aeromonas sp. PrichA-15
TGGCGGATGGGGAGGTACTGAACGAGCGCTTCAATCCAGCACTGCATGCGCCGGGTGAGGCGGGAGCCAGAGGGGAGCCAGTCGATATGTTCACTGACGCGACCACAGCGCAGACAGTCGACGCGGCGAACAGGCAGTTGTAACCACAATGCTGTTCACTTAAGAGAATTTGAGTTCCAGTCCACGTAGTATCAGGACAAAAAAGCGAGGGAGGCATGATGCCTCCCTCTTTCTATTGCAAGCCCCGCTGGATAAAGGCTGGAGGAAGATCGACTGGACACAGCCTTGCCCCCTCAACTCAAATCCAATTTATGAATAATCAGTCAAAAAAGTGCTTATCTGAACAGCATTGCAGTTGTAACCAGACTTGTCGGTCAAATAGGTCTCGCTCACGCACCCGGCGGATACGTTGGTCGTGGATCAATGGCGTGGGTTGCAGGCATCGGCGACAACGGGGCAAGAAGTCGGCGCGAGGCTCAAGGGTAAACAGGGTGTGATGGTTGGCAGAAAGCGCTTGGGCGATGACGGTATAACCTGGCCAGAAGGAGGCAATATCAATATGATGCACGGCGACAGCAGGGTGATGGTGGTGGTGTGTTTGGAGACAGCCAGTTTACCAGCACCCTGTCTGTCAACTTCCACTTCCCCAAGATCCCGCGAAGAACCTAAAAAAAGCCGTGACAGCGAAAACACTATCACGGCTCATTAGACTAACGAATCAATACCGAGAAGAGCCTTACAGCGGCAGGCGTTCGGTCATGTCATACAAGGTATGGCTACGGCTGAGCATCTGCCCCCCATCTCTTGTCAGAGGAACCCATCCAATTGTTCCCTTGGATGTTGTGGGACGAATCAACATCAAGTCAAAGGGAATCGTGATGTAGATACCTTTGGTAAAACTGCCTTCCCCATACTCTTCGGCCGACACATCCGTCAAGGTTGCGTATGCTCCCATCACAATCCCGGAGTCAAAGCGCTTGGAGAAATCAAACGTGGCCCCCAGGTCACCAGCCAGATAACGCCCGACAGCTACCTTGGCAGTGACATTGTCCATGAAAGGCAACTGCCAATAGCCAGTCAAGTGACCCGTAGCAACGTCGTAATCAGCCATCTTCAGGGTGTTGTTCCAATCACGCTGCTTGACCCAGTTGGTATCCAGACCCAGAGCCCATGACTGACCGAAAGGACGATAAAGCACCTCTCCCCCGACACCGGCGTACATCATTTCCAGATAGCCGCCGTATGCCTGGCCGTACCACTCCTGACCAAGTTGCTCCATATGTGTTAACTGGAGGTTGTTCAGCAGAATATTGGAAGAGTCGACATACTCTCTCACCCAAGTGCGTACTCTCGGTAACGCATCCGTGTCGGCAGGTGGTGTTTTGTAATTAAATTTGTCGTAATTGTTCGCAATATTGAAGAACAACGTACCCTGTAACCAATCCTTATCGGAAAGACGCAGCTCACTGTTGGCATTAATGCCTATCTGATACATATAAAATGATTCAGGACCACCAAAAGATTGCGTCAGGGCCGGGTCAAATGAATAAGAGAACCACTCTGGTTCAGATTGGTAACGGAGCGTTCCCTGAACAGGAGCAGGTACTTTTTGATGCTCTTCTACCACTGCCTCCTGCCCAAGAACTTGGGGCTGGTTCGCCTTTCGCACAGAGTCGAGATCAATCACCGTCTCTTGCAACTGGAAATCTCGCTGGCGCTCAATGACTCTCAACTCTTCGACAGTGTCAGGCAGATGATTAATCGCAACCAGAGCAGTACGATCGATCGCTTCTTGCTGGTCCCTATATTTGTGCTGTTGACCCAGCAAGGTTACAGTGGACTGGTCACTATAAAGTGATGCTGTATTCCAACCAGCATTGCTTTCAAACTGTCCTGCCATGACAGGCCAATCAACGTGTGACGAGTCTATCGGGGCCTTTTCAGCGGTATACACAGGGCGAGGCTCATCTAAATGATTCTGACGTAAATCATTAAAGTTGGTCCGAAGAGTAACACCCCACATCAGAGTATTTCCCCTCTGATAACTAAGATGAGTGTCCATGTAATCAAAAAGACGATAAACAGCACCTATATTGATAGGAGATGAATGATCAATCTTCCCGGCAAATTCATTGCTGTAATCATTGCCATCATATTCCAGCTTCAGGCGAAGTGGCTGCCAAGGTGTCTGGTATTCAACCCCCCCAAACAAGGCAGCATTACCGTGGAACATATTTTTTGTTTCAAATTTGCCACCACCGCTGGAATAACCATTATCTCGTGAACACCAATCATTTTTCCACTCGCAAAAAGGATTGGTAATGTTCCCGCTCTCCCCCATATTTCCCCAGCCCATACCAAGGGTGAAATCAAACGGGCCAACACGCTTGCTGCCGACAATGTACTCACTGTCAAACAGCCCCGTCCCCATCAGGTCACGAAAACCCAGAGAGAGATTCGGGATCCAGGTAGACTCTTCCAGCAACCTGACTTTGACATCCATGCCCTTGTCTTTGTAAGTCTGGTCACCACTGAATCCGGAGTTTGCACTATAAAGGCGAGTTCTTACGTCGGTATAACGCAAAGTGGCTTCAAGCCAGTCGAACGGCTGCACTGACATAGACCAGCGACGGTACTGATCATCATCAACATAATTGGCACTGAATTCACCCGTCTTGGCCATTCTGGCGGTTGGCATTTGCAGCAAGCCAACGCCGCCGAAGTCACTTTGTGATGGACCCAACGGCTCAAAAATGTCGGCATCAGCGTGTGTTGCAAAGGATACCAGCAGGGCAATCAGTGAGAGTCTTGGATAGGTCATTTGGGCATCCGATTCGCTAACAACGTCAACATGCGTGTATTCAAGTCTGTATATTGCTCAGGCAGCACACTCGGAGCAAAACCGACAAACAGAGTGGCACCTGGCATGGCTTCGACATGGCGTTCATTCCAGATGGCAACGGGGATCCACTCAGATTTGCCACTGGGGGAAATCAGATACGCGCCGGTGTCATCACTTCCGGACAAGCGATCCAGCTTTTTCCAGTACTCTCTCAGCCCTGCCGCAGGCAAAACCGGGGCCTCACCAGGGTGAGCAATCAAGCCAGCCAGATAGATTTGCGAACGGCGAGGGGCAAGATACAGCTGATAATCCCCCTGCAATACGGGGTTGGCACCTGAGGGCGCCAGGCTGATATCCGGATCCACAGGCAATTCGAAACGCCCTGTCAAATGCAACTGCTGTAACTGTTGATTCAACTGTAAAGCGGCATGGGCGAGCTCAGCTTCATCATGCTGCTGCCAGTACGTTGCCAGCAATCTGAGATCCTTCAGCACGGCTTGCTGTTGATACTCAATGTCTTTTTGGCGCGCAGGAGTAGAAATATGAGCGACAGGCCAATAATTATCGTACTGAGAGACTGCCGAGTTTAACAACGCGTCACTCAACAGCATGGACTGGGGATGAGTCATTGTTGCTGTCGGTTGACCTTGCCACCAAACAGACACGGACACTTCTGCCATAACGGGGGCAGCCCCCAAGGTTGCGAGCAATAAGCTATATATTATTTTCATGATGAATAGGGCTTAAGGAATGTCATTTCGATCATTGGCAAGGAAGGGCCTAATTGCTGCTGGAATTTACGAACTTGACCTGTCTGCTCATCGATCCAGAAATGATTCAGCCATCGCTCTTCATTCGGGGCGGTAACGACATGCTCTTCTACAATCGTCGTTTTATAGGGGCGGTCCATAATATTCAGAACCTCATTCCCCATCTGCGTGTAATGCATACTCAAGGGATAGCCACTGGTGTATTTTTTCGACCACTCAGCGACGCTATACCACACCATCGAGGGTGTCTTGTCTAACCGGGAAGTCTTCAGCGGATCCTTATCCAGACTCCCCAGATAGCGCAAATCATTTGGCAAACCCACTGTTTTAATCAAGCGCCCATGCTGGGTCACAAACATCACACCATCGGCGCTCATCCATGACATGCGCGGACCATTGACATATGCCAGTACAACCAACGCCTGGGGGAGATCGCCCACCTTGATATAGGCACTCGCATAGGGTAGCGCTCTCAGCTCGGATGAGGTCAGTACAATATCATCAGGCTTGTTGAACACATAACCCAGAGTCTCGATCGTCTGATGGGTCGAGTTGCTGCAGCCAGCCAATACGAACGTGGCTGACCATACCAATAATCGGGAGGGGAAATAAGATAAATACTGTGCCACGCGCAATACACCATCCATGAGGGATAAGAAGAAAAACAAGGCTGCTCAAACAGAGCAGCCTTGTTGAATATTATCGGGTTGAGGTGGTGGTATTGGTATTGTTGTTACGGTTGTTGGATTCAGATACCGCAATCACAGTAACCAGTGCAGCAGCAGCCCCAATTGCAATGGTAGTACCAGCCACACCCGCAGCAGCACCGCTCGCCCCCGCACCTGCAGCACCGCCAGTTTCTTCGGCAGCCATGGCATTAGCAGAAACAGCCAGCAGGGCGGCCAAAACAAACGCAGTCTTCTTCATGTTATCTTCCTTTTTGTTGACACAGCTAAAACATAATACTGAGAAGGTTAACGCTCTCAGTCTTATCTAGTATTACTCAAAGGAGGCATCAATTGAACCTTCAATTTTGCCTCCCTGAATATTACTAATCCCTTATCTATCATCTGCGGCCGGATCAGGCTTTGGTTTTATCACCATAGCTATATTGATAATATCCGTAATTACCGTAATAACTGCTGGCTTTCTTTTCTACCGCGTTGAGCAGAATACCCTTGATAGCCACACCATTTTGCTCGAAGCGACGAATCGCCACTTCCACCTCTTTCACTGCCGTCTTGGCAAAACGAGCCACCAACAAGGATGCGCCGACATGCTGACCGACGATGGCCGCATCGGTGACCGCCAGGATCGGCGGGGAGTCGACGATGACAAAGTCGTAATGTTCGGCGGCCCAATCCAGCAGCGCTTTGAAGCGAGGATGCATCAGCAATTCTGAGGGGTTAGGTGGCACTGCGCCACGACAAACAAAATCGAGCCCGTCAAAGCCAGTCTTGCTGATCACCTGCATCATCTCGCTTTGACCCGCCAGATAGGCGCTCAAGCCAGCCCCCATCTCTTGCCCCATGACTTTTTGCATATAGCCCTTGCGCAAGTCCGCATCGATGACCAGTACCTTCTTGCCCCCCATGGCCAAGATGGCAGCAAAGTTGGTCGATACGAAGGTTTTACCGAGATCAGGGCCAGGACCCGAGATCATGACGATGTTGTTTTTGGCCTCCATCATGGCGAAATGCAGGCTGGTACGCAGACTGCGCAGCGACTCCATCGCCAGGTCGGCCGGATTACGGGCGGCCAGCAAGGCTTCATTGAGAGCCATCGCTTTTCGACCTTTCTTCTTCTGCTGCTGCTCTATCTTGGCCTGATCTTCGGAATAGGGAATCGTGGCGTAGACGGACAGCCCCATCTCTTCCAACTGTTCGGGGCTCTCGACACCCCGGTGGAATGCAGCGCGCACCAGGATAAGGCCCACTGACAGCATGCCTCCAAGCAGCGTCGCCAGCACCACGATCAGCGGCTTCTTCGGCTTGACTGCCCGGGTTTCGACTGCGGCATCATCGATGATACGCACATTACCGATGGTCCCCGCCTTCATGATATTGAGCTCTTGCTGCTTGTTGAGCAGCTGGACGAAGATCTCCTGACCTACTTGCACATCACGGGTCAATCGCAAGATGTCCTGCTGGGTTTTCGGCAAGCGCTTGATCGACTTGTTGATGTTGTTCTTGGTGTTGATCAGAGTCTGGCGCTTCTCCATCAAGGCGATATAGGCCGGATGCTGACGGGTATAGAGCTGTTGCAGCTCGGCTTCACGGAAGGTCAACTCATTGAGCTGTTTTTCAATCCCGACCATGGTATCCAGTGCGGCTTTCGCTTCGAGCGACAGATCAACCGACTCGTTCTGTTGACGATACGTATTGAGCAGTTCTTCCGAACGGTTCAAGTCATCTTTGACCTGGGGAAGATGGGTCTGCAGGAAATCCAGGCTCTTCTGGGCTTCTTCAGTCTTGCGCAGCACGTTCTGCTGGAGATAGTTCTGGCTGATGTTATCGAGCACAGCGCGAATGTGCCCCTTGTCTTCCCCTTCCAGCGCCAGAGAAATGATCCCGGTATTCTTGCCCTTCTCGCTGACCTGAAGATCCCGCTGCAGCTCGCCAATCACATCCAGCAACGGCTGCTTGACCAGGGTAAATTCCTGGCCATCTTGTGCGGCAACGTCTGCTACGAGCAGGGTCACATCCTCTTTTTCGAGTAGCTTGCCCACCTGTCCTTCGAGCACCCGACCTTCCACCGTCAGGGTAAAACGGTTTTCTCCGGTCAAGGTCAAGGTGAAGGGAGTACCAATCAGCTCGGGTGCCACCTCAAAACGACTAATCGCCATCTTGGGATAGGGCTGGCCCATCAGGCGAGACACACCACGGCCAACCAGCGGGAAGAAATCGGGGGTCACCACGGTATCAAGATGGAGCTCTTGCACTGTGCGGCCAAGCACCATGCGCGAGGTCAAGAGTTCTATCTCGGCGGCGGCATCAGCCTGTTCGCCACCCAGCACATCGGCCATGTCACCGAGAAGAGCGGTGCCGCTGGCCTTTTTTTCCACTTGCAGCAGGGCATTGGCCTTGAAGACAGGTGTTGCCAACAAGGCGTAAGCAACACCCATCACCATAAAGAAGCCGGTGATACTCACAATCCACCAACGGCCATCGATCAGGTAGCCCAGCAGGCGTCCCAGATCGATCTCATCGTTCTCCACCGCGGCACTGTTTTGCCGGGACGAAACAGAAGAAGTCGTCATTACACAGAGTCCATTTTTATTGTCAGATAAACCCGAACACAGACACAGGCTGTGGTTACAGTTTTTTCACCCAGCCATCGGCGCCACGCACCAGCAACTGATAAACGTGCTCGTAGGCTTCCCGGCTGAGGCGATAGGGATCTGGCACCTCGCACTCCCCCAGCCAGTGGCCAAAGAGCATGGTCTTGCCGCGGGCGCCAGGATCAATGGCGGTCACGGCGGAAATATGCCCTTTCTCCATGACAAGGATGAGATCGGCCTCCTGACACAACGCGCGGTTAAGCTGACGCGCAACATGCCCTTCCAGCGAGACCCCATGTTGCTGGGCTACTTCGCTAGCGACCTGATCGGCAGGCTTGTCGACCAGGGCGCTCACTCCGGCAGAACGGATATCACGGCCGGGCAAACGCTCCCGCAGCAGACGCTCACCCGTCGGGGAACGACATATATTGCCCACACACACGACGAGAATTTTCTCAAACATATTACTGTCACTCTTTCATCTTCAACACGATGCCAAGGGCCCCGAGTCAATATCCATTGAGCGTTACCAGTTGCGAACCCGCAACATACCTTCCGTCAACTCGTTAAAGCCATTGATGGAGGGAACCAACTGACTCAACACGCGGTTCCAGCGCGTCACAGGTGCGGTTGTCACATACACAACGTCATAGGGTTGCAACGCAAACTCCGTCCCCATCACCAGCGCAGTGGCGTCACTCAAATCAAGTTGATAGATGGCGGCTTTCTGCTGTGACTTGCCTGCCGGGCGCAATACGAAAATCCCTGTGGCATTGGCAGCATTCTGGTTCAAGCCCTCGGCACTGCTCAGGGCTTCCGTCAGGCTCATTCCCTCACGACCAATGGTCAAGGTTGAAGCCTTGTTGACTTCCCCCATGACAAACACTTTCTGGGCATCATTGCGCGGCACATAGAGCATGTCGCCATCGCGCATCAGCTGGTTGTGAGAGAGGTCGCCATACTGCAAAAGATCCTGCAGCGACAGCGGGTATTCCTTGCCCTGGCGAGTCAGAACCACATGATGCCAATCTGCCGTCGGGCTCAAGCCCCCGGCCAGATTGAAGGCATCGAGCAGCGTCATCGGCACATTGGTGATGGGCTGCGCGCCAGGTTTGGCTACTTCGCCGGAGATGTAGACCTTCTGGGAGCGGAAAGCGGCAATGCTGACATCGACCTGTGGGCTTTCAATAAACTGAGCCAACCGCTTGGCAATATCCACACGGATTTCAGATACCGTTTTTCCCACCACGGCGACCTTGCCGATATAGGGGTAGAAGATGGAGCCATCTGCGTGTACCCAGTTACCCGCCTCGCTCGCGCTGCGGTAGGAGCCGGCAGGAATGGTCAACTCCGGGTGATCCCACACCGTCACATTGAGGATGTCGCCAACCCCGATACGGTACTCATAACTGCTGATCTGGCGATTGAGCTCAGGGTTGGCCTTGCCCACCACAGGCGCCTTGCGCAACTCGCTGACCAGTGCTGGCGTCACCGGGTAGACATCGGCCAGTTGATCAACATCAACCGTTCCGGTAGCCACCTCGGTCTTGCCGCTGGTTGAAAGATTGGTACCGGGCACCACAGTACATGCACTGAGCAGAGCCACGGCCGACAACAGAGGGATGAGCTGAATCCTTTTCACTTCCACACCTTATTTAGCTTGCCATCAAAAACTGACTGGAAAAAATCGCCGTATGATAGCGGAGTTCAGGGAAAATCATGAGGAATATTTACCAAGAAAAACGGATAGATCGTCTGAAGACACAAGGCATCAAGCACGAAGTAACCACATGCATAACATGCCCATCAACAACCCCCAACCCAATCGCTTCCTATATCGGGCGATGACCCTGCCAGGTTCAGTGGCAGGGTGCCATGATGAAAACATGATGGACGATCCGATATGAGCGACCTTGATAAACGCGCCATGACAGACTGCCCGCAAAGGGCAGCCTGTGTCAGGGATTAATCACTACCAAACAGATCGCGGGTATATACCTTGTCCATGACATCACTCAGCTCATCGACCATGCGGTTTGCCAGAATCACATCGCAGCTTGCTTTAAATTCGGCAAGATCAGTCATTACCCGGGAATGGAAGAATTCGGATTCTGTCAGACTAGGTTCATAGACCACCAGTTCAATGCCTTTGGCCTTGATCCGTTTCATGACCCCTTGAATGGCAGAGGCACGGAAATTGTCCGACCCCGCTTTCATCACCAGTCGATAAACACCGACACGGGATGGATTTTTACGGATCACCGAATCGGCAATGAAATCCTTGCGTGTGGTATTGGAGTCCACAATGGCACGGATCAGGTTATTGGGAACATTGTTGTAGTTCGCCAACAACTGCTTGGTGTCTTTTGGCAGGCAATAGCCACCATAACCAAAGGAGGGGTTGTTGTAATGGCTGCCAATACGTGGGTCGAGGCCGATGCCATCAATCACCTGCCGACTGTCCAGCCCGTGCAGTTGGGCATAGGTATCGAGCTCGTTGAAAAATGCCACTCGCATCGCAAGGTAGGTATTGGCAAACAGCTTGATCGCCTCTGCTTCTGTGCTGTCAGTGAAAAGCACCGGCACATCTTGCTTGATGGCGCCTTCCAGCAGCAGGTTGGCAAATACCTGAGCCCGCTCTGAACGCTCCCCCACTACGATGCGCGAAGGATGCAGGTTGTCATAAAGTGCGCGCCCTTCACGCAAAAATTCTGGTGAGAAAATCAGATTGGCACATCCCAACTCCTCCCGCAGCCGAGCAGTAAAGCCCACCGGAATCGTCGATTTGATCACCATGACTGCATCAGGATTGATGGCCATCACATCCTTGACCACGGACTCCACGGTACTGGTGTTGAAATAATTGGTCTCTGGATCATAATCGGTCGGCGTGGCAATGATGACAAAGGCAGCGCCCTGATAAGCCGCCTCTTTATCCAGCGTGGCACGCAGATTCAAATCTCGGCTGGCCAGATAGCTTTCTATCTCTTTATCCACGATGGGAGAGCGGCCCTGATTGATCATCTCGACCTTGCTGGCAATCACATCAACGGCCACCACCTCATGGTGCTGTGCCAGCAATACCGCATTGGACAAACCGACATAACCCGTACCACAAATCGCAATTTTCACAACAAACCTCGCTTACCGCTGCGCGTTATAATAGTTTTTATACCATTCGACAAAGGCCTGAACCCCTTTCTCAACAGACATGACAGGACGATACCCTGTTGCTTCGAAGAAATCTTCGGTGTCAGCCCAAGTGGCATACACATCACCAGCCTGCATAGGCAACATATTTTTGATGGCTTCAATGCCCAACGCCTTTTCCAGGGCATCGATAAAGTCCATCAATTTGACCGGGCTGCCATTACCGATATTGAAGATACGATAAGGGGCACTGCTGTCTGCGGGTGAACCTTGCTCGGATTGCCAGTCAGGATTGGCAACCGGTACCACATCGGCAATGCGCAAGATACCCTCAACAATATCGTCGATATAGGTAAAGTCACGGCTCAGCTGGCCATTGTTATAAACATCGATAGGCTTCCCAGCCAGCATGGCCTTGGTGAACTTGAACAGCGCCATGTCAGGGCGACCCCATGGTCCATAGACGGTGAAAAAGCGCAGACCTGTGGTTGGAATGCCGTACAGATGGGAATAGGTGTGCGCCATCATCTCATTGGCCTTTTTAGAGGCTGCATAGAGTGAGACCGGGTGATCGACGGCATCTTGGGTGGCAAACGGCATTTTTCCGTTCATGCCATACACAGAACTGGAAGAGGCATAGACCAGATGCTTGACACCGTTGTGACGGCACCCTTCCAGAATGGCCAAATGCCCTGCCAGGTTGCTGTCGGCATAGGCAAAGGGATTTTCCAGGGAATAGCGCACGCCGGCCTGCGCAGCCAGATGAATAACCCGTTCAAATTGCTCCTTGGCAAACAACTCGGCCATTCCTGTCCGATCGGCCAGATCAAGTTTGCGAAAATCAAAATTGGCTTCACCCGCCAGCCGGGCGAGACGGTTCTCTTTTAACGAGACTTCGTAATAATCATTCAGGTTATCGATGCCAATAACGGTATGACCCTGTTGGCAGAGCCGCTGACTGATGGCACTACCAATAAATCCTGCTGCACCTGTGACTAAATACTTCATATTACGACTCCAATAACACATGTTGATACCGCGCAAGGACTAAAGCTTCACTAAAATTATTTACCATATAATTACGACTAGCGAGCCCCATTTCATGACGTTCTCTCATGTCAAGTTCAACTATTTTTTTCATCGCATCAAACAGTGCAACACTGCTACGTGGTGAAATCAAATATCCATTCACCCCATCAATGACAGTTTCACGACAACCAACAGAATCGGTAGTAATCAGTGGCAAACCACAGCTACCAGCTTCCAACAATGAGCGCGGTACACCTTCACGATAATAGCTTGGCAAGATAAAGCAATCGGCATTATGCAAAACGGCCACTACATTATCTGTGGTACCTAAATACTCGATAGTTCCATTGCGACAGGCTTCATCAAGTTCAACTTTAGGCAGTTCTGCTGCAGTGCCACCATGTTTTCCCAGTACTTGAAAGGTACAGTGCGGGTAAATGGCTTTTAGTTGGCTAGCGGCGCTAATGTATTCCCGAATGCCTTTTTCAAGTAAAAGTCTGGCAGAGAACAAAAACACAAAAGACGGCGAAGCAGAATCTCTTGCATCCCGTGGTATTGTTTGTTTACAAGTAAAGCGGTTGATATCAACACCAGAACCAGGCAGGACACTATAATGAATATTATTTAACAAGCCTGATTCTAAAAAAAGAGTAAGATCATCTTTATTTTGAAAAAATACATGCTGGCTTTGACTTAAACCGATCCGATAAAGCAATTGCATTACGCTTTGCAGTAAACCAGAACGGGAAAAAGTGCGACCAAGGCCTGCAATATTGTTGATGACTTTGCAACCGATAAGCCCAGCAATAAAACCACCATAAATATTCGGTTTGGCAGTGAAACCAAAATAATAGTCGGGTTTAATTTTGTTTAGCAGTTTCCAGTACGCCAGCAATGTGGCGATATCTTGAAAAGGAGCGATAGAGCTGGATGCCATATCAATCTCATGAACAATAAAGCCCATATCTCGCAGCTTGTCGCTATATAGATCTTTGGGGGCGATGATTTCAACTTGATGACTTTTTTCAAAAAAACGGGCAAGCTCAAGCCGGAAATTAAATATACTCCAACAGGTGTTAGAAGAAATAACAATTTTAGACATGATTTTCTCTTGAGCTATTTCCATAACTGACCTAACTTGATATCATTTTCTTTTGTGTTTAACTTATCCCACCCACTGGCCGGGCAAAATGTCATTTCACCAAAATAAATCTTTCCTTCTACATTAAACAAATCAACTCGAACATATTCAAAACCCTCAGACAGTTTATCGACCAAGACTATCATTTCACGAAAGTTATCTGGGAGTTTTATTTTTTCAGGGCCATAATTATAACCAGCAAACTGAATTTCCGACTTTGTGCCATTGATATCATATAAAGTTTTAGTGCATCTTGCTGTATTGTACTCTGAATTAATCTGTAAAAGATAAAATGAATCACCATTATTACTAAAGCGATGAAACTTATAATCCAGCAACGGTGTTCCATCTGCGTTTGAGAGCAATTGTTCGACTAAGATAGAGGGTTTCTCTATATCATAAAAGAGTTCATCTACCTTTGATCCAAGTTTGATACCAAGATAGTCATTAAATCGACTGACAACCTTATCTATCACGAGTTCTTTTTTTTCATCAACTACTAAAACATTATTACCGCCGCCGCCATGGCTCGATTTCAATACAAATTGATTTGGCAAGCTTTTAAAGTCATCAATTGAAATACTGTCTTTACATAAAAAAAGAGGAACGAGATACATTTCACCAATACGCTCTCTTACGATATCTCTTACTGTGAACTTATCAACGAACTTTGAAAAAATTACAGGATCAACACAAAATTTTCTATGAATTATTTTTTCTGAGAATGTCAGCGGTTCACTTATATTTAATAAGTACCTATGAGTAATAAAAAAACGGATATAGGTATAAAGCTTTGAACCAAGAATAAACCTTAAAAAATCTCTTATTAAGTACATGAAAACTCCTTGAAATAGATAAAGGGATAAATAAAATAGAAAAACATGAAGTTTAAGATAAAAATTAAAGAATCATTATCTCACTTAATTTAATTTTAATTTAATTAAGGAAATTCACCTGGTGTATTTAGCACATATTAGACGAATCACGATAAAATTCGATCCAGTTTTCGGCTTGGGCTTTTAGCGAATATCGTTCAACAATGCGCCGTCGAGCTGAGTAACCTTGGGCCTGTGCTTGCTCGGCAGTCAAAGATAAAGCCACACTCAACGCATTAGCTAATGCAATGCTGTTGACGGGAGGGATCAAGATGCCACACTGGCCAACTACCTCCTTAACACCACCGCAGTCAGTTGCAACCACGATACGTTCACAAGCCATCGCTTCTGCAACCACTAACCCGAAACCTTCCCATGCAGATGACAGCACAAACACATCAGCAGCACTCATCCATTCGTTAACATTACGCTGCAAGCCTAAGAAACGAACACGATCACTCAACCCCAACTTGGCCACCATAGTGGTCAATGTGGGCAAATCCTCACCAGTGCCGATGATAGCCAAATTTGCTGGATTACCTACTTCAACCAATTGCTGAAATGCGTTAAATAAGTTGGGGTAGTCTTTTTGTTGAGTTAAACGGCCAACCGCCAACAGCAGCGGAGTTTTTTCATCGATATTTAATTCATCCCGTAATCTAGCCCGACTACTAGCATTAAATACGAACTGCTCTGTATTAATACCGTTATACATAGGATACATACGGCCAGGCTTTACAGCACCCCACGCGACAAATGCATCAACCGCCTCTTGACTAACATTAGTACTGATATCACACAAATGATCTGTCAAACGATAAGCTAACATTCGCACTCGCCCACCTTCTGTAGTGCAATGAGCAGTGCAAATTAATTTTGGAATTGACATGGTGAAACGCAGCAAGCGGGCAAACAGATTGGCGTGCACCATATGGCTATGCACCACATCTGGCTTAAATTGCTTGATTAACTGCCGCGCTTTCCAATAGGCTTTAATAAACCCCAAGGGAGTTTTAGCCATATTAAGCTCTTCGATTTTAATATTGACCGATTGCGGACGGTTAACCGTGTCGCCGGTCATGGAGATTAACAAAACCGAGTGCCCTTTATTGGCAAATTGATCGGCCAAGTCACAAACTTGCCGCTCCGCCCCACCCATGCCAAGGCCGGTAATGATGAGTAATATTTTCATTTAATTCCAGTACCAATGTAGTAAGTAACTATCAAACATGTAAGAAGGGACATAACCACTGAACATATGCCAAGTAATGAGAGCAATCATATTGGCAAGGAACAAGGTAAGAGGTCCATAACGATTTAATTTTTTTACCTGCCAACCACCCAACTGATAAAATTGATAATAAACCAACAAGGCACCGAGCAAGATAAAGTAATAGGAGAAACGATCAGCTATCGTGCTTGACAGTTTGCTGACTACGACAACAAATGGAAAGCTTAAGATAACCAATAGCATTAAACGTTTAATAACAACGTCTGATTTGAACTTTTTAAAATTTAGAAAAACAAAAAATGCACAGGGTAACAAAAATAGTGCACGTAAATAGAGCCCAGCGTTATCCATTTCAGTATCCAGATACTGGCTATACACATCCAACATCTGATAAACCAATAACGGTACGATAGCCGTAATAGCCAAAAAAATGTAACGTAACTTGCCACCGATAAATATTAATGGGAAAAAAGACCATGCAGAAGTATGAAAAAAACCTGCAAATAACGTTAATAATAAAAACCTACGACGCCGTTTTTTTATCAAAAAACCGAACGCCATCAGCATGACGCTTAATGCAATTGCTTGCCGGGTTAAATTCATACCCGACATAACAAAATGATAAGCTGATACTAATGCAAAAAAATAATATGGATTCAGCTTAAGCCGACTGATACCATAAACAGAGAATAAAATGAAAAGTAATGTTGACAACAAAATGGTTGTCACAATACCTTTGTCAACATAATGAGCCAGCAAATTAATGGTTTTATAGCCCAACTCAGGGGTATCAAATAAGACCGTACTATTTACATGTCGATTATAAACTTCAATGTAATTAAACCAGTCAACACCAACTTGATATCTAAAGCCAAACACAACCATGAAACTTAACACAAAAAGTATATTAAGTATTTTTTTAACACGGTCAGATGATTGTTGATAGGCAATACCGTAGAGCAAGCAATATAAAATAGTTATATAGTAAATACTCATAAATGAGTGTCTCTAAAATGATAGATCAACAATAAAATCAAGCTTAAAAAATTTAAAAGAAATACTTCTTGACTAACAAAAAAACAATGAAGCTAATTTATAACAAAGTTTTTTAAATAAAAGTGATTGCCTTTATCTATAGTTATCTGTTTTCAAACAATTCACACCAACGAGCGGCTATAATGGGCAAGGTAAATTTTTCTACGTTCTTCACAGCTGAAGAGCATAATTGAGTAAGGTCATTAGCATCAATTGTATATTGTAACGCTACATTAATACTACTAGACAAAGATTCAATGCAACCAGGTTTACATAACCACCCCGTTTCACCATGTTTAATTATTTCAGCCGGCCCGGTATCACAGTCAAAAGAAACAATCGGCAAACCATAAGCTTGCGCTTCAATTAGTACCAACGGCAATCCTTCAAAGCGCGAGCTCATCACAAAAAATGCAGCCTGTTGATAATGAGCGGCGATATTGTTGGTTTTTGGTACCAGCTCCGTGCTTGCCTCAATATTTAATTTGCGGCGCAGTTGTTCGAGCATGGTTCTATCTTCACCATCACCCACGATGCGCAAACGCCAATCGGGGTGTAACGGGGCAACCTGCGCCCAGGCTTGCAGCAATAGATCAAAGCCCTTCTGATAAGTTAGGCGACCCACAGCTAAAAATAGTTTTTCTTTTTCTGGATTAATGTTGGTAGGGAGTGCAATAGTGACCGGATTAGGAATAGCGGTAATATGTGCCTTGCAGGTGGTATTGGCAAGCCAGAGCTGTTTATCTCGCTCGGTTAAGGTAATCACATCATCAGCAAACCGTGCAGCCAATTTACGGGCTAACCGGCGGCTAGCTTTACCTAAATCGACGTTGTAGTTGAAATGTTCCCAACAAATATGGCGTATATTCAAACCCAATACAGCTGGTAAGGCGTACAGTGCTAGCATTGACTCTACATCAATTAAAATATCGATGTGATGTTGCTGTAAATAACGCCGTAACTTGCCAATGGCCAAAGGCAAACGCAGCATACCACGCCCCGCCGTAGTAAACAGCTGGCTTATGTGAATACCATCAGCCAATTCAAAAAAAGGCTGATTGCCACACTGTAAGCTCAGCATATGGACTTGATAGCCACGGTGCTGTAATTCACTAGCAATTACCGACGAAACACGTTCAGTACCACCAGAATTGTTCAAATCACCAATAAAAAAACAGATACGTTTCATGCTTTATTTAAAACCTTGTGTAACTGTGCCGATAAAAACTCAGGCTTAATAGCAAGCACCATTAACATTGATAATTTAGAAAGAAATGTTACTTTATTTTCAAATAAAGCAGCTACTCGAATGGCTAATTTTGGCCAAAGCCGCTTACGTAACTTAAGTAGTTGTTGATTAGCATTCAATGTAGGGATAACTAACATCTCTTCTACCGCAATAATTTCATTAATAAAACTTAGATTAATCAAACGAGTTTTAGAATTACTAACACTATCCGCGATTCGGTATAACACAGTGATTGTGCTCATAAACTTAAGCTGATAACCCGCTTGGCAAAAATTAAACCACAGCGGATGGTCTTCCATCATGGGGAAGCGTTCATCTGCAAAACCAACACTAACTAATTTTGCACGATTGATAAATGCTGAAGGCGCGCCACTGATACCTTGTCGTTGCAGATACTCAAATTGCTTTAATGCTGACAACTTAAAAAATTTTTGTGCACGGACTGTCGGTAATGTAGCTAAATTTTGTTTGAGACCACACTCAGTCACCTTGAAAGATTGCATCTTTGAAAACAATACTGTAATACTTTCACTTTTGTGCTCTGTGACATATTGAATGTTATCAGTCAAACAGTTAGGCATTAAAATATCATCCCCGGCAATGGTTTTTATCCACTCGGAAGTTGCAGCTTTCCATGCAACGTTGCAATTCATGGAGATGCCGCCATTTATTTTATTGGCAAAAAACTTCACGCTATGAAACTGAACTTGGTACTGATTCAACCAACCATTAATAACCTGTACCGTATTATCCTTTGAACCATCGTCGGAGATGATCAGTTCGATATTATCCGGGCCATAGCTTTGATTAACAATGCTGTCGAGAGTTTCCAGCACTGTGGCAGCGGAGTGGTAAGTTATAACAGCGACTGTAACTATCTGTTTTTCAGGCATTGATGCTGTATTTGTATTCATACATATCTCATTTTAAGTCAAAAAAAGCCAACTCTAACCCTGCTTTCACAATCACATTGGCAGGTACATCTTGCGAAATAACGCTACCTGCGCCAATCACGCTGTTATCGCCAATGTTCACCCCCTGCAACACCGTAACATTCGCTCCGATAAACACATTACGACCAATACGCACTGGTTTACAGCTATAATCACTGCTTAGTCGCTTATCTGGATGTAGCGGATGAAAGTTGCTATCAAAGCAAATAAACCTCGGTCCAATCAGAGTATTATCACCAATGCTAATTGAACTTTTATCGGCAATAATTATGGTATTATTGTTGATATATACCCGCTTTCCAATATCGATTTTGGCACCGACCGCTTGAGCTTCTAGGTAACACTCACTATGATACAATTTTGGCGATGGATATGGCACCTAACATGCAATCATCACTTAATGTGATTAAACCTCCACCTTGCAAATTAAAGGAATGTATTACACGTATATTTCCGCCACAAAATACATTATTAAACCAACCAAACCGATACAAAAAACACTATTCTATATTTAATGGTGATTAACGGGCGAAATTCTTTACATTTAAGAAAGTAATTATAAAATATAGCGAGTAATTTACCAAATAGGCAACAGCCGCGCCTTTCAATCCCATCTTAGATACAAAAAAATACGTCAAGATAACAAGTGAAAGCGCAAATATAATTTCAGTTCCCATAAACCATTTGGTGGCACCCCGTGATAACATGGGATAGGCAAACAACCAGCTAGCAATTTTAATAACATCACCAGTTAACTGAATAGCAAACAGGTCACGGGCGCTACGGAACGCATCAGTAAATAACAATGAAATGGCAACATCACGTAATATATATACTCCCAAGGCCATTATGGCAACAATCGGGATAATTACGCGAGCTGTTTTATGAATTTCACTGACAATATCATCAACACTACTAAGCGATGCCAAGCGCGGCAAATAGTAAGTGCCGAGCGCCATGGTGATCACTCCTAAATAAACCTCTGAGATTTTATATACTGCTTGCCATTGGCCGGTGGCATCCCAACCCACTTGAGCTATTAATATATTACGCACCAAGATCAATGAAACCGGCACGGTTAAGGCGCTGGTGATTGCCATCAGCATATAACCGCAAATGTCTTTTCTAGCTTTGGGCTCTACTGCTCCCCACCAATAGCGCAGCTTAAACCAAGGCTGACGCAGGTTGGTAATTAACATTACTACGCCAATCAAGGCAGCCTGCATGGCTGCCGCTAATAATGCCCCTTCAATATTTTGCCAAGCAATCATGCCTAACATTAGGCCGCTCGAGGTCAGCGCCGAAAGCATACCCAGGCCTACATAACGGCGATATAACTGCTGGCCATTGATCACCGAATTGCACAAAGTACCGATAGCGGTGAGTGGCAACACACTGATTGTCGCTATCACCACCCATGCCAAGGCTTTATCTTGAAACAACCAAGCAGCGACAGGTTCCGCTAATATTATGCCACTAGGAATTGCAATCGCCGAGATAATCAACACCCATTGCAAGGCCGCACGCCACCAAGGTGCGCAGGCTTCAAACCCTTGATTTTTATATTCGGCAGTAAAACGCACGACACCACTACCGGCAGGAGCATTAATAATACCGTTTAAACTGCCCACTATACTTTGTACTTGCCCTAGCATCGCCATACCGGTGGGGCCAGTATAAATGGCCACCACCTTGGCAATCACAAAGCCCATTGCCATTTTAAGCAGTGTCAATAAACCTGTCATGGCAGTGACTTTGAATAAGCGTTTCATGCATTAAACCCATTTACAGCTGCAATCACTTTAGCAACTGACTCATCACTCATCGTTGGGTCAAGTGGAAGAGACAGAACTTGCTGATGGATTTCCTCCGTAAATGGCAGAGATAAACTGTTCCACTGGCTATATGCCTGTTGTTTATGTGGTGCAACTGGATAGTGAATCAGTGTCTGAATACCCAGCTCAGTTAAATAAACTTGCAGTGCTTCACGCTTTTCACAGCGCACAACAAACAGGTGCCAAACATGCGCCAATTCATCGATAACATTAGGCAACGTGACCAGTGGATTCATGATCCCCGAGCGATAAGTTTGAGCAATATGTTGGCGACGAATGGTCTCAGCTTCCAGATACGGTAACTTTACACGCAACATTGCAGCTTGAATTTCATCCAGGCGACTATTTACCCCTTGGTAGAGGTTTTCATACTTCTTGTGTGATCCGTAATTACGCAGAGCTTTAATGGTTTGCGCTAATTCATCATGATTGGTCGTAATAGCACCACCATCTCCTAATGCCCCTAGATTTTTCCCGGGATAGAAGCTAAAACCAGCAGCATCGCCCCAGTTACCGGCTCGTTGGCCATTAATCTCGGCACCATGAGCCTGAGCACAATCTTCCAGCACCAATAAATTATACTCTTTGGCAATGGCCATAATTTCTGGCATTGGTGACAATTGACCATATAAATGGACAGGCAAAATCGCTTTTGTTTTAGACGTGATCGCTGCGGCAACAGTAGCAGGATCTAGGTTATAAGTAGCAGGATTCGGCTCAACCAAAACAGGAACCAAATCATTCTCAGTGATTGCCAACACAGAAGCGATATAAGTATTAGCTTGAACAATCACCTCGTCACCAGCCTGCAGTTTACCCAGTTCCTTCCATGCTCGTAGTGTAAGAATTAATGCATCTAAACCATTAGCAACCCCGACGGCATATTTTGTGCCACAATAAAAAGAGAACTCTTTTTCAAATTCTGAAAGTTCATTACCCATAATATACCAGCCAGAGTCAATGACACGAGCACATGCATCTTTAAGATCTTTCTGATATTTATTGTTTATAGCTTTTAAATCAAGAAAATTTATCATATCACGACTCTATATAGCGAATAATTTTAGCTGGATTTCCAACTACGATAGCATAATCAGGTACATCTTTGGTCACTACAGATCCAGCGCCGATCATGGCGTGTTTTCCGATAGTAATACCAGGTAGCAATGTTGTATTGGCACCGATCGAGGCATATTCATTGATGATTATTTTTAAAAATTCGTCAGGATAGACTTTTGAACGCGGCATCTTGTCATTAGTAAACGTAACATTTGGGCCGATGAAAACATTATTACTAATTCGTGTGCCATCCCAGATATAAACACCAGACTTTACTGTCACATTATTACCAATGGTGACATCACTTTCAATTAAAGTATGTGCACATATATTACAGTCACGACCTATCTGAGCATCTTTTAACACAACAGCAAACTGCCAGACGCGCGTACCTTCTCCTATGTTACTGGTTTGAACATCACTTAATGGATGGATGTACATTTTTATTAGCAACCTCAATAAACTGTGAATAATCTCTGATGTAATCAGACTCATCATAAAGTTGGTCGGCCAAAACCATGAGCACACAGTCTTCTGAAAAATCGTACATTTCTCGCCACATGAATGACTCAATGACTAAACCTTGAGCAGGGTTATCCAACATAACCTCAATTCTTTCCTGACCATCATCTAATAAAAACCGGCATGAACCACGTACAGCTATAGCAACTTGTTTAAGCGTTTTGTGAGCGTGAAAGCCTCGACGAACACCACCTTTAGTATTGAACATGTAATAGACACGTTTTACTTGGAAAGGTATGTTCTTACCTTCTTCAAGAGCTACTAGTGACCCTCGCTCATCCCCATGAGGTTGTAGTGGTAATATTTTAACATTCATAATTTCTTCTCTATTCAAAATGATTTGAGTCTACGAAATTGCTTGCTTGGCTATCTTTTTCTGAAAACTGACTTGGGCCTATTGGCCATGCTATAGCAATAGATTCATCATGCCACTTTATACTCGATTCAAAACCTGGTGCATAATAGTTAGTCGTTTTATACAAAAACTCTGCAGTGTCACTTAAAGTCACAAACCCATGGGCAAACCCTTCCGGGATCCACAACTGTCGCTTGTTTTCACCTGACAAGTGAACGCCAACCCACTGGCCAAAGGTCGGTGAACTTTTGCGGATATCGACCGCCACATCAAACACTTCACCTACTACACAACGCACCAGCTTGCCCTGGGCATGGGGAGGCAGTTGATAGTGCAAACCACGCAACACCCCTTTCGAGGATTTGGAATGATTATCCTGCACAAAGTTAACCGGATATCCTACCGCCTCTTCAAACAACTTGTGGTTGAAACTCTCAAAGAAAAAACCACGCTCATCACCAAATACTTTTGGCTCAAAAATAAGCACGTCAGGAATCGCTGTCTTGATTACATTCATCTGTCTATCCACATTGGATTCAATTTTTATTGGGGGAGCATCTTCCCTCCCCCTATATCACATCAGACTTTGGCAACCATTCTTAACAAATATTGTCCATAGGTATTCTTCGCCAATGGCGCAGCGAGCTCACGTATCTGGTCGGCACTGATAAACTTCTGGCGATAGGCGATTTCTTCCGGACACGCCACTTTCAACCCCTGACGGGTCTCGATGGTCTGAATAAAGTTGCTCGCTTCAATCAGGCTTTCATGGGTACCGGTATCCAGCCAGGCATAACCACGGCCCATCATGGCCACCGACATATTGCCTTGCTCCAGGTAGATACGGTTCACATCGGTAATTTCCAGCTCACCACGGGGCGACGGCTTCAGGCTCTTGGCGATATCCACCACGCTGTTGTCGTAGAAATAGAGGCCGGTCACCGCATAGTTGCTCTTGGGCTCCAGTGGCTTCTCTTCCAGTGAAATAGCGGTGCCCTGCTTATCAAATTCCACCACCCCATAGCGCTCGGGGTCGTGCACGTGGTAAGCAAAGACGGTTGCTCCGCTCTCTTTGGCCACTGCCGCCGCCAACTGTTTCTGCAGGTCGTGGCCGTAGAAGATGTTGTCCCCCAGCACCAATGCACAGGGGTCTGACCCGATAAACTCTTCACCCAGAATAAAGGCCTGGGCCAACCCGTCCGGACTTGGCTGTACCTTGTATTGCAAGTTCAGACCCCACTGGCTGCCATCACCCAGCAATTGCTTAAAGCGAGGAGTATCTTGCGGCGTGCTAATGATCAAAATATCTCGAATACCGGCTAGCATCAGGGTGCTCAGAGGATAGTAGATCATCGGCTTGTCATAGATGGGCAGCAGTTGCTTGCTCACCGCCATGGTGACTGGATAGAGACGGGTGCCCGAGCCACCTGCCAGAATAATGCCTTTACGTTTGGTCATGATGCTTGTTTCTTATTTTTAAATTGCAAAAGAAAAGGGTTGCTTGAAGCCACACCTTTCTGTTTTATCCCTTGCCAGCCAAGGATACGCTCAACACATCCCTGACCAGTGATTTACTTGCCGAGGATCTCGGTCAACATCCGCTCCACACCGACTGTCCACTCCGGCAGCACCAGATCGAAGGTGCGCTGGAATTTACCAGTATCAAGGCGGGAGTTATGGGGGCGTTTGGCCGGGGTCGGGAAGGCACTGGTCGGCACCGCATTGAGCTGTGTCACAGCCAGTTCAACGCCGGCTTCTCTGGCTTTGGCAAACACCAGCTGGGCGTAGTCAAACCAGGTTGTTGTACCAGAAGCAATCAGATGGTACAGCCCAGCGACCTCGGGTTTGCGCTGCGCAACACGGATCGCATGGGCGGTGCAATCGGACAGCAACTCGGCGCCGGTCGGTGCGCCGAACTGGTCATTGATGACTGACATCTCGCTACGCTCTTTGCCAAAGCGCAGCATGGTCTTGGCAAAGTTGGCGCCGCGGGCGGCATAGACCCAGCTGGTACGGAAGATCAGGTGACGGGAACAAAGCGCGGCCCCTTGCTCACCCGCCAGCTTGGTTTCGCCGTAGACGTTAAGCGGTGCAGTCGCATCGGTTTCCACCCAAGGGCGCTCACCGCTGCCATCGAACACATAGTCGGTGGAGTAATGTACCAGCCAGGCACCCAATACTTCCGCTTCTTTGGCGATAGCAGCCACGCTGGTTGCGTTGAGCAGCTCGGCAAACTCCCGCTCGCTCTCGGCTTTGTCGACTGCGGTATGGGCCGCGGCGTTGACAATCACATCCGGCTTGACCAGACGTACCGTTTCGGCCACCCCTGCCGGGTTGCTGAAATCACCGCAATAGTCACTGGAGTCAAAATCAACGGCAGTGATGCGCCCGAGCGGCGCCAGTGCGCGTTGCAGCTCCCAGCCTACCTGGCCGTTTTTGCCAAACAGCAGAATATGCATCAGGCACGCTCCCCATCTTTCTGTTCAATCGCGGAATAGTGTTGCTCAATCCAGGATTGGTAGGCACCGCTCTTGACGTTGCTGACCCACTGCTGGTTATCCAGATACCACTGCACGGTTTTGCGAATACCGGATTCAAAGGTCTCTTGCGGTTGCCAAGCAAGCTCACTGCTCATCTTGGTCGCATAGATGGCATAGCGGCGATCGTGACCGGGGCGATCCGCCACATAGGTGATTTGATCGCGATAAGAGCCCGCTTTCGGCAGCATCTCGTCCAGCAAATCACAGATGGTGTGTACCACCTCCAGATTCTGCTTCTCGTTATGACCGCCGATATTGTAGGTCTCCCCCACCAAGCCCGTAGTTACCACCTTGTAAAGCGCGCGCGCGTGGTCCTCCACATAGAGCCAGTCACGGATCTGGTCGCCCTTGCCATAGACCGGCAACGGCTTGTCATCCAGCGCATTGAGGATCACCAGCGGGATCAATTTCTCGGGGAAGTGGTACGGGCCGTAGTTATTGGAGCAGTTGGTGACGATGGTTGGCAGGCCGTAAGTACGGCGCCAGGCGCGCACCAGATGGTCGCTGGAGGCCTTGGAGGCAGAATAGGGGCTGCTGGGGGCGTAGGGAGTGGTTTCGGTAAAGAGCGGCAATGGCTCACCGGCAGCCACTTCATCCGGATGGGGCAGATCACCATATACCTCATCGGTGGAGATATGGTGGAAGCGGAAGGCCGCCTTGCGCGCCTCGTCCAGACCGTTCCAGTAAGCGCGAGCCGCTTCCAGCAGCATATAGCTGCCGACGATATTGGTCTCGATAAAGTCAGCCGGGCCTGTGATGGAGCGATCAACATGGCTCTCGGCGGCCAGATGCATCACTGCATCCGGCTGGTGCAGGGCAAACACCCGATCCAGCTCGGCACGGTTACAGATATCCACCTGCTCAAACGCATAACGCTCGCTAGCAGAGACAGCCGCCAAGGATTCGAGGTTGCCCGCATAGGTCAGCTTGTCGAGGTTGACAACTGAGTCTTGGGTATGCTGGATGATATGGCGAACAACGGCTGAACCGATAAAGCCGGCACCACCGGTAATTAATATTTTCATATGAATATGATACCTTATATTTTATCTGCCCATTCCAAACAGTACTGTCTTCACCGTCAGCAACAGGATTTTTATATCCAGCAGTAAACTTTGATGCTTGATATAAAAGATATCGTATTTATGCTTCCACACTGCATCTTCAATAGATGCCCCATAAGGGTAGCTGACCTGGGCCAGACCGGTAATACCGGGCTTTACCGCATGGCGGAAACGATAATATGGAATGACCGTTTCCAACTCTTTGATAAATACTTCCCTTTCTGGTCTCGGACCAACTAGTGACATTTCACTTTTAAAGACGTTGATCAGTTGCGGCAATTCATCGATACGAGTCTTGCGAATAAAGCGGCCTACACGAGTGACACGAGCGTCGTTTTTACTAGCCCATTGGGCTCCATTTTTTTCGGCATCATTTCGCATAGAGCGAAACTTGATGACGTCGAATTCCTGGTTGAACTGGCCAACCCGGGCTTGACGATAAAAGATGGGACCAGGTGATTCCAATTTAATGGCCAGTGCGGCCAGCAGACCGATGGGGATGGCAACCAGACTGAGCGCAATGGCAGAAACCAGATCCAACGCACGCTTGACAATGCGATTGGATGGACGGGAGAGGATGGAGAAAGATTTCATGTGCAGGAAGTAGCCGCTGTGCAACAACTCCACTTCTGTACGTCCGAAACGTCGGTCCAGATAACTGACCAGCGGTTCAACGTAGGCGCCATACTTGGTGGCCAACACCAGCATTGCGGCCAGTTCATCGGGAAGGTCACCACTCTTGTAATGCACAAGGGTTTTGCCTTTTAGCTGGGACATGTCCGTCACATTGAAATGCAACGTGAACGGATAATCGACTAGCACTCGCTCAATAAGAGCCTTGTCACTATCACTACAATACACATAAAGCTCATCACTTTTCATGTGAACTCGCTTCAGCTCACGTATGAGATGACCAATATCTTGTGAGTGAATCTTCTCTGTCAATTTTTCATTCGCTGCGTTCCATAATGCAGCACTGCTGTTGATTTTATTATCCATTTCCCTTTACTCTTTAATTTTAATATCCCGAGGCAAATATTTTAATTATTGTGTATGCCTACCAAGCAACCTCATGCAACCTCATGAGCAGTTATTTCGTTATTGCACGTGATCTAAGTATCTGAATGATAATAATGTATTGCAAAAACACATTTTTTGTGATTTCGATCACGTGTATATGTCAAACATGTGCCTAACCTAAATCAGCTCTGACAATCTACTGCTCAAGTACCAGACTAGTCGGCTATAAAAACAATATTGTCATTAAATGATGACGCAGAGCATTGAATAAAGTAAGCTACCGCCCCTGAGTTACAGCTCCCAGTACGCTCGCAGTCGATATATGTTTAGTTTGCCAAAGATTTATGACCGTTCTGATCCTGCACACCTTTGCAAACAAGACAGCGAGACGCTCGTTATGCTTACTTTATGGTTATAACCATGATCGTGTTGAGCCTATTAAGCACAAGAGGATACAAGATTAATTTTGAATCGGCGGGGCGATTTTACCTATGCTTTGCTCAAAAGGGTAGTCAATCTGGTCTAATCAGTTTTTGATCGGTCAAAAAACAACCAGAAATTGAATTGAAAAGATGTCTGATGAGGCGCGTAATAATAGAATATCATTGATTTTCCATATAAAAATCGATGTTGTGTGTAGGAAGTGGAACCACATTGTCTGTTGGCAGATCACGTTGTTTAGCAAGCCAGACCAGATCACAGATGCCGTCTGTTGGTTCGAACGCAGCAGGGGCGTGCATCAGAATGTCGCGTACTTTCTGTTGATCAAAGTGGTGACAGGCGTCATCCAGCGAGGCCAGCAAGGGACGCAGCCTTGACCAGGGGAGCCAGCATTCTTGCGCCACCATGATCCTGGGATGTTCTGTACCTCTAGCATCATCCCCAATCAACAATTCTTCATAGAGTTTTTCACCTGGCCGCAACCCCGTCACCTCAATAGCAATGTCGCCATCGGGCCGCAGTTCATCGCGAAGCGTCAGGCCGCTAAGACGGATCATACGTTTTGCAAGCTCCATAATCCGGACTGGCTGCCCCATATCGAGCACAAAAACATCGCCCCCCTCCCCCATCGCGCCCGCCTGGATAACCAACTGGGCAGCCTCCGGTATTGTCATGAAGTAGCGTATGATATCGGGATGAGTCAGAGTAATAGGCCCACCTTTGTCTATCTGTTGTCTGAACAGTGGCACCACTGAGCCGGAAGATCCGAGCACATTACCAAAGCGCACCATACAAAAACGGGTTTTGTGCTTTTCACGGGTCAAGGCTTGCAGGATGAGCTCGGCCAAGCGCTTGCTGGCCCCCATGGTGTTGGTTGGGCGTACCGCTTTGTCAGTGGATATCAGTACAAAGGTTTCAACTTCCGCTTCAATGGCTGCTTGAGCAGCATAAAGCGTGCCAAATACATTATTGCGTACCCCTTCTATGATATTGAACTCGACCAAGGGCACATGCTTGTAAGCGGCAGTATGGTAGATAGTCTGTATCCGAAAGCTCTGCATCACCGTCTTGAGGCGGTGTTGGCGCTGCACTGAGCCCAGTAACGGAGCAAGCTCAGTTTCAATTCCCTCACGTTCGCACTGTTCACGCAAGTTTTTGTGTAAGACATAGAGGGCGTATTCAGACAGTTCGAACAGAACCAAGGTGGATGGCCGGCACCGCAAGATCTGGCGACAGAGCTCCGATCCAATGGAGCCCCCAGCCCCCGTCACCATGACCGCTTTGCCTGTGATGTTGGCTTCCATCAATGTCGTCACCGGCTCTACCGGGTCTCTACCCAACAGATCGTCGATGGAGACTTCATTAAGCTGATCAATACGGGCTGAACCATTGACCAGATCGGCCATTCCCGGGATAGACAGCACTTCACAAGAGAGAGGCTCAAGTGCATTGATCACTTCCTGGCGACGAGCCCTGGTGCTGCTTGGCATGGCTAACAGGATCTTCTTCACCCCATGGTGATCAATCAGCGTAGGGAGCTGAGCACTGTTGTACACGGTACATCCCTGAATAACGCATCCTTGTTTGGCAGGATCATCATCCACAAAGGCAACTGGGTAAAACTCATTGCCTTGCAACAAAGCCACTTGCAACTGCCGCCCCGAGGAACCCGCACCGTAGATCAGAACCTGTGTACGCGCCAAACGAGTAGTATTCAGCAGAGCCCGAAAGAACAACCGCACACCACCGACCATCAACACCAAAAATGAGAGATAGATGACCGATACGGTTCTGGGCAGGAAGATATCGAAGTAAAACGCAGAGATAACAAAAAAGCTCGTTGAAACAAATGCACCTAATGAGATTGTCCAGAGCACTCGAAAGCTAACATATCGCAAGATTGCACGATACAAACCCAGCCGAACAAAGACACTAATGCTTAGGACAATAATCGCACACAAAAGGGCCCAATGATGGGGGCTTGCGATTGGCCAGCTATGTTCAAGCCTGATCCAATATGCCCCCCAATATGCCATGGTAATCAATAACGTATCTACTGCGACAGATATTGCTCGCTTGCTGGCTCGTGACAAGGAACCAAGGCAGGTAAGTAACCAGCTACCCCCCGGCAAAAAATCTGTGCTCATTCAGGTACTCCAGCCTTTAGGTAAAATGCGAGATAAGTTAGCGGTAAGTAGGCAATAATCAGACCCAACATGCCATCGAGCGCCCCCCCTACAATCATGGCAGCAATAGGTGCAAGCCATAGGACATTTATCAAGAGCACCATCAGTGTCACATTGCGATGACTTTTCCAGTGCCTTGCAAGATATTGGTAGGCATGAGTTCGATGAGCATCACTCAAGTGACATTTGAGACGATAGCGATTCAGTAAAGTCCAGGTAGCATCAACGACAAAGACGCCGAGCATGACAAGCCACGCCCACAGGAATTGGGGGGCGAAACTTGCATCAAGCAACATCAGGGATGAGAGCATCATACCAAGGAAGCCACTGCCCCCATCTCCCATGAAGATCTTGGCCGGTGGAAAATTCCAGCACAAAAAGCCCGCAACAGAAGCCCCCAGCAACAGGGTCAAACTCGCAAACGGCCACTCACCTCCAAAAAGGTAATGCAGTAACGCCATGACGATACAGACAGTCACGGCCTCACCGGCAGCTAGGCCATCGATGCCATCCATGAAGTTGTAAAGATTGATAAACCAGATCACACCTAACCATGCCAGCGCATAACCAAACCAGGCAAGATTTAGCTGCCACCCAAAGAAAGTCAGCTCTGGCAATCCATCAACAGCTACTACAACCAATGCAGCAGAAAGGCTCTGGACAATTAAACGAGTTTTTGGCTCTAGAGACAGGTGATCATCGATAAAACCAACTAGTGCGATGCCCAGTGCTGCAATCCATATCAATAGCAAGCTTCCATATGATACCCCATACAAATCCGACACCTGGCTCACGACGAGAAAAGGAGAAACCAACAGAAATGTAGCGACAATCGCCATGCCTCCACCTCTCGGCGTAGGTATATGATGTGAGCTGCGATGATTGGGTTGGTCAAGAAGACGGCTCTGACCGTAGCGCTTAAGTAAGCCTGTCATGATAATGGAGAAAAACAAACATAAAACTAGAAGTAACGGAAATGTCAGCATCACAAACTACTCATTTTTGGAAGATGCCATCAGGGATAAAGCCTGAGAAAACGTATAAGGAGCCGACCATTGTAGCTGCCTCTGAGCCTTGCCCGTATCCATTTCTAGAGAGCCATAAATCCGTTGCAATTTGGCATCAATCCCAAAGCAACGGCCAATCCCTCTTACTAGAATTGATGGAATATAAAACAGTCGAGAAGGGACACCTTCAGCATCAGCAATAGCTATCAGCATTTCAGATGTCGAAACAGGAACTGGATCTGCGACCAAAAAAATCTGATTCACGGTAGCAGGATGATCTATCGCACGAGCAATGAAATCGCATAAATTGGGTAATGCCAATAAACTCCGTGCATTTTTCAAGCGGGCAAAGGGGAGTGGAAAACCGGTATGCACCATCTTTAACATGCTGGCAAAATTAGCCTTCACACCCTTACCATAAATAAGAGGAGGCCGGATAATGGTGACAGCCATACCACACTTCTTAGCAAGTGCCATCAGCCCTTGCTCTGCATCATATTTTGAGCGGCCATAAGGGTCTTGTGGTGGATTCTGGACATGTTCATCAAACGGCTTACCGGGCTCAGTCTGCTCACCATTTACTTTAATCGAGCTAATAAATATGAAGCGCTTAACACCAGCATCTGCGGCCTGGTTTGCGAGATTTAATGTGCCAATTGTGTTTACCGCTCGAAACGCTGTTAGAGGATCGGCTTCCTTATCAGACATCACATGCACCCTGGCGGCACAGTGAATGACAACATCCACCTGTTGTAATTGGGTTGTCCAGTTTGCATCTGCTGTCAAAGAGGGAGCGTTGATGTGATACGAAGCAAGCGGGTGACTTCGCACCGCACCTTTCACATTCACACCCAGACTCAGCAGGTGTTCACAGACCGCCTTGCCAACAAATCCGTTAGCGCCTGTTACCAAGACTGTACTTTTGATATCTGACATTACCACCAACGCCAACCGTGAATATTGAAGAAAGTCACCATAGAGCGCCCAAACATCCAGATATGGCGCCAGCCTTTGCGGGATGCATGGCCACCGTGATGGACAACCTTCACTTGAGGAACATAGGCAATCCGGCTGATCTTTCCTGCCCGCAAACTGATGTCAAAATCTTCGAAATAGAGGAAAAAGCGAGGGTCAAATCCTCCGAGCTGCTGCAGAACATCTGTACGAAACAGCATGAAACAACCACTGACAATGGGTGGATCCCACAGCACGTCATGATTGTTGAGCTGATCAGCCATCTCATATTTTGCCAACCGCAGATGGAATATCTTCTTCACAAACGCGGGCGCAAAACCACGCAGCAATAAATCAAATACAGTTGGGTAGCGTTTACAAAGCCGCTGTACCTCACCATCTTCCCACGTAGCGAAAGGTGTCAATAATCCACAATCCGGATGTAGCTCCATAAACTCGAGCGCATTTTTCAGTGCATCTGGGGCAACTTCCAAGTCGGGATTGAGGATAAGGTGGTAATTTCCTTGCGTCAAACAACTATTATGTCCATCCCCATAACCTACGTTCATACCATCATGATGGTAATTTATCACAATATTCTTAGCTACTATCGCCAACAAACTACCGACTTCATCTGAGGATGTTACAGAGTTATCTCTCACATGAATTTCTACATTATATGATGTCAGTTTAGAAGCTTTAACAATATTAAAAAGAGTTCTATTTAAAAGCTCTATATCAACATTAAAGATGACAACACTGATAGCAACAATTTTTTTTGACATGGCTCATTGACTTCGTTTCGGCAAAAGCGAGCGATTTCTCTTTCACCATGTATAAAACATGAATTTTTTCATTTATGCATAAAACGAATATAAAAACATACAAAAAAACCAAATTTAATTATAACAAGTCATTTGCTTAACCATAAAACACCTAAAAATATGATGGCAGTCATAAACACTAAGATGTATGACACTAATAAAAAGTTCATACTAGAAATAGTTCATGACCACCACCATTACAGTAAAGTTTTATTCACGCTCAATAAGCAAATCTAACCTTTGGAATGACTCACTCCAAGGCCATTCTGTAGCAGTCTTTGCTCCATGCTTTAAGAGCATATTATACAAAGCATCATCATTGATAAGCCGTTCAACGGCTTGTTTCGCTGCTTTGACATCGAGTAGTTCAACTGCTATTGCATTATAACCATCGATAATGTACTCGTCCCAACCTGTCACTTTACCTACAACAGGAACACATCCACAGCCCATAGCTTCAAGCGGGGGACCAAAGAAGCCTTCAATTCTGCTCATTTTGATAAAAATATCACAAGAGCTATAGATAGATGGCATCATGCTCATAGGCACTTTTTCAAAAAAGTGATCATATCTCCATCCACTTTTAGGCTTACCAGCACTACTTACAATCCATATTTCGCAATCAAGGTCTTTTACTGCATTATATGCATCTTCCACTGCCTTAAATGGAATATCAATAGGTCCTTCGATTAAAACACGCTTTTTAGTGCCTTTGGGAATGAATGGCTCAACGGGCTTAAAGAGTAATTGGTCAAGGCCGTTTGGCACATAAAAAGCTGAACGCTGGAACTCAGAATGGAACATATTCTGAATCCAAAACGCCTCGGTAAAATATTCATATTCTTTATCATAACCAGATGAAATAAGTTCTTGAACTCCTTTCTCATCAATAAATCGGCGTTCATCAGACTGTACAAAATATAATTTACGGCGTGATGAGATACGGCTTAAATATGGCTCTGTATTCCATGCTGTAGCAATTAGCAAATCAATATTTTTAATGACGTCGCCGTTGCCAATCTGATAAACAGGAACACTATTTTCCATCCAAGATATATTGTTTTCTTCCGATAGACAAATAAATGAAACATCATGACCACGAGAAAGCAAATAATTGGCATGCTTGATAATAATTGCCAGTCCACCAGAGATTCCGAGGCCAGCTACAATCCAACATATTTTTTGTGGGCGAGATACCTTGGTATTGTATTGTTTTAATAGCTCTCGATACCAAACATCATCTCCTTTTTGAGAATGGAAATTCAGTTCATTATTACCTGCATGTAATCTAAGTGAAACAAGAACATCAGGGAGAGACTTCAATCTATAGTTATAGTAATTCAGCCTAGCCCATAACTCATGATCCTCTCTATATTTCATATTTCTATTGATGCATCCAACAGCCATAAGAGCATCCCGTCTTACCATTACTGTGCTCTGACATGGAATACAATTTTCAAGGTGCTCTTTAAGCGTTCCATCTGGGCTATGCACAATCATCCCATCTTCTATACCAGAAATTTGACGAGATCCATCAACAATAGCTCTCCAAGAGCCATACACCCCAGAATATGAAGAGTTATTACTTAAAAAAGAAACTGAAAGTTCTAAGCGATTATTAGATGCGATATCATCACTATCTAAAAAAGCAATATATTCACCCTGTGCTTCTAAAATTCCCTTATTGCGCCCTCTAACCGCATTTCCAGATGAACGTGGGTATTTATAAATTTTCACACGCTCATCATTTCTATATTGCTCGACTACTTGAAGCGTCTCGTCTGGTGAACCATCACAGACAAGAATTAGCTCTATATTTTTATATGTTTGATTTAATATTGAATCTATTGCGGCTTGCAATTCCCATGTTCGATCATATATAGGAATGATAACTGAAACTAAATTTTCTATACCATTATTACTTTCAGTCGTAGATACCATGTTGAAGCTTTGTTTATTAAAATGCTTGCCACTAATTGACAACATAGATATCAACTGCTTTCTTTTAGAGAGAGCCAGCGACAACGAATATTTTAAACCTCTATCTCTAGTTAAAAGAATAAACCGTTTCAATGCAAATTTAAGAATAGAAAAATTGTATTTCATATTGATGTTCTTAAGTAGTTCAGTTTTAATTAATGATGATTGGTGAACTTTTTAATTTTTCGCTTTAATAAAGCCACAAAGCTGTTATTTCTCATTGATTTTACATCATCACTTAGCGCGCTCAAAAAATCTCTATTTTCTACTAAAAGTCCTCTATGCTCCGCCAAAACATCCCTATTTTCTGCTAAATGCATGCTATGCTCCGCCAAAATATCTGCATATTCTTTGCTTTGTGCAACTAAGATATTAATTTTGTCATTAGACATTAAGATATCATTATTTAGTTTTTCAATGAGGCGAGCCTGATGCATAACGGTATCACTAAGAGTTAGTATATTTTTACTAATAGCTTCACGATCAACTCCATCTACAATTTTTTGCAAAAATCTATTACTAAGTAATTGTTTGCTATAAGCAAGTGCATGTTTAACTTGTAGTGCATCGCAAAGTATTTTTTTAAAGCCAAAACCATTCAGATTAAAAGCTTTATCAATATTTGATGCTATATCTCGCTCGGCAGCCATACGTTCATACACTTGCTGGAAGGTATCGAGAGCCGAAGGAAAATCATCTTTTAATTCTTTAATAATAGTGCTAGCATCTTTTTTACTACAGGCTGGACGACCTGAAAAATTGTAGTAAGAATTTAATTCATAATTATCAGCATCAAGATATCCATCACCACCAAAGTGGTCATATATATATACAAGCACTTTCGCGGAAACAGCAAAAACAACTGTATAGCCTATAGTAATGATCACATCATATTTTGAAAGTATCGAATCATTCAGCATTTCAACCTTGGCTGCTGAGCCATAATAGTCGAAATGTAAATTATGGTCTAATGATGGTAACTCTAACAATTCCTGTGGAGGGTGATTAGAAACAATTGCCACTCTATTCAGAGTTTGCTTCAACTCAAATGTATCATTTTGAAAAGAACAAGAGTTATGAAATACATAAACATCATCTGCCGCAATACCGCACCGAATCAGCTCTTCTTTTGTTTCATCTGAGTTACATAGATAGCTATCAAATAGCTGACCTGAGCAAAGTGGGGCCTCTATAGGCTCATAAGGGCTTAGTGAAAAGTAGCATAACTTCCTACAGTTTACACCTTTTGGGAAAAAATACGGGAGCGTGTGGGTATGGAAACAAATAACAAGATCATATTCATGATCCATACCATCAACCAAGTCATTTATTCTTACACCAGCCAGCTGCTGATGATAAAAGTCACCTATATCGATGCATCCTATATGTACCTGATGATTTTCTCTAATAAATGCCTGTGTGAGTTCATAAACAACTCTCTCAGCCCCAGCGTAGTTTCGCAAAGATTGACATAAAATAGCGATTCTGTACATGACACCTCAACTTATGGGATGAATAACAACCGCATTGTCGAATAAATCTTTCCCCCATGTATATAATGGAGTAGAAAAGTCAGACTCTTTGTGTATTGCCTGACCTTTTCTACTCAACCACTTATCGGCATAGATCCCTGGGAAGTTATCAATATAATAGTCACACTTATCTTCCCATCGACTAACAGACAGAGCTTTACCAAAATGTTGACATTTAAATAAGGTTAAGTATCTTTTTGAAGATATAGTAGGCTCTCTTGCATCATCGAGAATAAAATCAGCTCCAGATAAACTGCTCCATATAAATATTATGTCTCGACGCTCAGGACCAAAATATTTACGTCTGTTAAGCAATACTTCGCCCTCCTTTATATCGAGGGCATCATCATGTGTCATGTACGCATCGAATAATGGAACTCTAATATAATCTATTTTATTATAATCGAGTAAATCAAGCTCAGTGCGAATATTTCCAACCAAACGTTCGTCCGCATCCATATAGATTATCCACTGAGGTCTAAACAACTTGATTGCAAGATCATTCAGCAATTTTCTGTGAGCGGTCTCTTGCCCAGTCCGATTATTTTTATCCCATCTGTTATTTCTTATAATAGATGTAACCTTAGGGTGTTGCTGAAGAATTTCATAGGTATTATCTATACTACAGTCATCCAATACAATAATGGCATCACAAAAAACACTCACGTGCTCTAAAAAGTCTTTCATAATTAAAGATTCGTTTCTAACCCGAGTAATAACAATAACTTTTGGATTACTTACTCGGCCAAGATAATATTCATAACTATACATGTTACTCTATTCTCCAATTATGATTTATACCGACAGCACCTTCATATCGTTCTAAACCACGTTCATTTTTTGGAGTTGTAACGTCAAAGTGAGCAATATAGTCTATCCTATCATAGTGAAATGTCGCCAAATCATCCGTAACTGATATTGATATACTATATCTTCCACTCAAAAGTGGGAAATCTTTCATTTCTATAGAAACGTTTTTTGGAACTCGTTCTATTTTTAGTGAATCTCTCACTGTGCTAAACACAGAAACGATATTATCAGAAGAGTTTCTAATAATAACTCCGATGCCAATACTAGATGATATGTCAATGAGTTTTTCAATATCAAATGACAAATTAAGGCGAGATCCAGTGGCAACAACCCCATTTTCTATTATAAAATTTTTAATTTTAAGTTTCGGTGAATTTGGTGTCATAACTACAGCATGCTTATAATCACATTGAACTGTTGGCATGGTTTCTTTTAAATATTTTGTACACACATCCTTTGCTGAGGCGTCCATTTTAATCTTGCCATGCTCTAACCAAATCGCACGTGTACAGAAGTTCCTTACCATTGGGATTGAGTGACTTACAAAGAAGATCGGGATACCTGAGTCTCGAAGTTCTTTCATCTTGTTTATAGACTTTTCTTGAAATGCCATATCACCGACACTTAAAGCTTCATCCACGATCAATAAGTCAGGGGAGGAGTGCACAGCAATAGAAAATGCAAGCCTGGCAAACATACCTGATGAATATGTTTTAACAGGCATGTCTATAAAATCCAAAATTTCCGAAAAATTTATTATTTCTTGCTCTTTTTCGGCTATTTCCTTGCTACTCATACCGATAAGGGAACCGTTTAATGATATGTTTTCCCTGCCAGTATATTCAGGATTAAAACCGGCCCCTAACTCGAGCAAAGCTGCTATTTTCTTTGGCTTGGATACATTACCAGTAGATGCTTTCAATGTTCCACAAATAATCTGAAGCAAGGTTGACTTACCAGCACCATTCTTGCCGATAATACCAACAGTCTCACCCTTTGAAATTGAGAATGAGATGTTATCTAAGGCATGAAAAAACTCACTGCTCTTAACTGCTGATTTAATACCGAGATTAAAAAATATGCGCCGCCACGGGCTTCTACTAATATTGAATTTTTTACTAACATTCTCAACTTTTAGCATATTAAAAACTCACGTAAGATCGGCAAAATCTTCTTCCAATGCTTTGAATAAAAAGACACCCATAGCACATGCAAGTAGACTAAAAAAAGTAACCATCATAATGGAATTAAAATCAACATATGATTCAAGTACAATTTTACGGGCCCCTGAAATAATTGGCGACAGGGGGTTGTATTTTATAACACTCTCGAAGATGGGGCTAACCTTCTTAGCATCAAAGAAAACAGGAGATATAAACATCAATACAGGATTGATAAAGTTGGCAACATTGCCTAGATCTTTTATATAAGAACCAAGAGCAGAAAGTATTGTTGAAATTGCAAACCCAATAAAAAACAATGGAATTGCATATAAATATATCGATAGCCAGATAATATTTATCGTGCCAGCATCATATGCTCTATATAGCAAAACCAATGTCATATTTATAACCAAGATAAATAATGCACTAATCGTTGAAGACAATGGTATTGATAGTCTATTGAAAACAACCTTCTTAATTAAACTAGCGTTATTATTAATCAAATTAGATGATTTCCCAATCATCTCCGTCATAAAAAAATAAGGGGTTAGACCACAAAACAATGCAACAGTATAGTTGAATTCTAACCCATCGATATCCCACCGCGCCTTAAAAACATATTGAAAAACAGCAGAATATAACGCTAACAATAAAAGAGGGCTCAACACAACCCATGCAGGCCCCAATACACTACCTTTATATTTTGTTAGCAATTCCCTGCGACTAAATTCAAGCGAAAGCCTTAATAACTGCATCATCAAAAACCTTATTCAAAGCATTCTGCAAATGAAAAACCAACAGCTACTTTATCTTTTTCTGACAACATAGGAATAATCTCCCCCCAATTGATATTGATTTCTTTGTCATTCCAGAGGATGCTCCTTTCATTTTTAGGAGAGTAATAGTTTGTCGTTTTATATAAAAACTCAGCTGTCTCACTTATAGTGAAAAAACCATGTGCAAACCCTTCCGGGATCCACAACTGTCGTTTGTTTTCACCTGACAAGTGAACGCCAACCCACTGGCCGAAGCTCGGTGAGCTTTTGCGGATATCTACCGCCACATCAAACACTTCACCTGCAACACAACGCACCAGCTTGCCCTGGGCATGGGGAGGCAGTTGATAGTGCAAACCACGCAACACCCCTTTCGAGGATTTGGAATGATTATCCTGCACAAAGTTAACCGGATATCCTACCGCCTCTTCAAACAACTTGTGGTTGAAACTCTCAAAGAAAAAACCACGCTCATCACCAAATACTTTTGGTTCAAAAATAAGCACGTCAGGAATCGCTGTCTTGATTACATTCATCTGTCTATCCACACTTGATTCAATTTTTATGGGGGGAGCATCTTCCCTCTCCCCTATATCACATCAGGCTTTGGCAACCATTCTTAACAAATATTGTCCATAGGCATTCTTCGCCAATGGCGCAGCAAGCTCACGTATCTGGTCGGCACTGATAAACTTCTGGCGATAGGCGATCTCTTCCGGACAAGCCACTTTCAACCCCTGACGAGTCTCGATGGTCTGAATAAAGTTGCTCGCTTCAATCAGGCTTTCATGGGTACCGGTATCCAGCCAGGCATAACCACGACCCATCATGGCCACCGACAGATTGCCTTGCTCCAGGTAGATACGGTTCACATCGGTGATTTCCAGCTCACCACGGGGTGACGGCTTCAGGCACTTGGCGATCTCAACAACGCTGTTGTCGTAGAAATAGAGGCCGGTGACCGCATAGTTGCTCTTGGGCTCCAACGGCTTCTCTTCCAGCGAGATAGCGGTACCCTCTTTATCAAATTCCACCACCCCATAACGCTCGGGGTCATGCACATGGTAGGCAAAGACGGTAGCACCACTCTCTTTGGCCGCTGCCGCCGCCAACTGTTTCTGCAGGTCGTGGCCATAGAAGATGTTGTCCCCCAGCACCAGCGCACAGGGGTCTGACCCGATAAACTCTTCACCCAGAATAAAGGCTTGTGCCAACCCGTCCGGACTTGGCTGCACCTTGTACTGCAAATTAAGGCCCCACTGACTGCCGTCACCCAGCAATTGCTCAAAACGGGGGGTATCTTGCGGCGTGCTGATGATCAGAATATCGCGAATGCCCGCCAGCATCAGGGTGCTGAGCGGGTAGTAGATCATCGGCTTGTCATAGATAGGCAACAGTTGCTTGCTCACCGCCATGGTCACCGGATAGAGACGGGTGCCTGAGCCACCGGCCAGAATGATGCCTTTACGTTTGGTCATGATGCTTGTTTCTTATTTTTAAATTGCAAAAGAAAAAGGTGGCTTGCAGCTACACCTTTTACGTTTTATCTCTTGCCAGCCAGGGATGCACTCAACACATCCCTGACCAGGGATTTACTTGCTGAGGATCTCGGTCAACATCCGCTCCACGCCGACGGTCCAGTCCGGCAGTACCAGATCAAAGGTGCGCTGGAATTTGTCGGTATCAAGGCGGGAGTTATGGGGGCGTTTGGCAGGGGTCGGGAAGGCGCTGGTCGGCACTGCATTGAGTTGCGTGACCGCCAGATCAACGCCAGCCTCTCTGGCTTTGGCAAACACCAATTGGGCGTAGTCAAACCAGGTGGTGGTACCGGAGGCAATCAGATGGTACAGCCCGGCAACCTCGGGTCTGCTCTGCGCCACGCGGATCGCATGGGCGGTGCAATCGGCCAGTAACTCGGCACCGGTCGGGGCGCCGAACTGGTCATTGATGACCGACATCTCGCTACGCTCTTTGCCAAAGCGCAGCATTGTCTTGGCAAAGTTGGCTCCACGGGCGGCGTAGACCCAGCTGGTGCGGAAGATCAGGTGACGAGCGCAGAGAGCCGCCCCCTGTTCCCCTGCCAACTTGGTTTCACCGTAGACGTTGAGCGGTGCAGTTGCATCGGTTTCCACCCAGGGGCGCTCACCGCTGCCATCGAACACATAGTCGGTGGAGTAATGCACCAGCCAGGCACCCAATGCTTCCGCTTCTTTGGCGATCGCCGCCACACTGGTCGCGTTGAGCAGCTCGGCAAATTCCCGCTCACTCTCCGCCTTGTCGACTGCGGTGTGGGCTGCGGCGTTGACAATCACGTCCGGATTGACCAGACGTACCGTGTCGGCCACCCCTGCCGGGTTGCTGAAATTGCCACAATAATCGGTGGAGTCAAAATCAACGGCAGTGATGCGGCCCAGCGGTGCGAGTGCACGCTGCAGCTCCCAACCGACCTGACCGTTTTTGCCAAACAGCAGAATATGCATCAGGCACGCTCCCCGTAATTCTGCTCAATCCAGGATTGGTAGGCACCGCTCTTGACGTTGTTGACCCACTGTTCGTTATCCAGATACCACTGCACAGTTTTGCGAATGCCAGATTCGAAAGTTTCTTGCGGCTGCCATGCGAGCTCACTGCTCATCTTGCTGGCATCGATGGCATAACGGCGATCATGGCCAGGGCGATCCGCCACATAGGTGATTTGCTCACGATAAGAGCCCGCCTTCGGCACCATCTCGTCCAGCAGATCGCAGATGGTGTGTACCACCTCCAGATTCTGCTTCTCGTTATGACCGCCGATGTTGTAGGTCTCCCCGACCAAGCCCGTGGTCACCACCTTGTAGAGCGCGCGTGCGTGGTCTTCCACATAGAGCCAATCGCGAATTTGGTCGCCCTTGCCATAGACCGGCAGCGGCTTACCATCCAACGCATTGAGGATCACCAACGGGATCAGTTTCTCGGGGAAATGGTACGGGCCGTAGTTGTTGGAGCAGTTGGTGACGATGGTGGGCATGCCGTAGGTACGGCGCCAGGCGCGCACCAGATGGTCACTGGAAGCCTTGGAGGCAGAATAGGGGCTGCTGGGGGCGTAGGGCGTCGTTTCAGTGAAGAGTGGCAAGGGTTCACCAGCAGACGCTTCATCCGGATGTGGCAGATCGCCATACACCTCGTCGGTGGAAATATGGTGGAAGCGGAAGGCCGTCTTGCGCGCCTCGTCCAGACCGTTCCAATAGGCGCGGGTCGCTTCCAGCATCATATAGGTGCCGACGATATTGGTCTCGATGAAGTCGGCGGGGCCTGTGATAGAGCGATCAACGTGACTCTCGGCGGCCAAGTGCATCACGGCATCCGGTTGATGGGTAGCAAACACCCGATCCAGTTCGACGCGGCTGCAGATGTCGACCTGCTCGAACGCGTAACGATCGCTGCCCGAGACCTCAGCCAGGGATTCCAGGTTGCCTGCATAGGTCAGCTTGTCGAGGTTGACAACTGAGTCTTGGGTATGCTGGATGATATGGCGAACAACGGCTGAACCGATAAAGCCGGCACCACCAGTCACAAGGATCTTCATTGAAAGGTTCCCGATTTCAAGATAACGAAATGACAAGACATTGTTTGACGCTTGCGTAGAAGATTTTCACGGTAGGTTTGCGAAGCGCCTACACTGATGACTAAATCGTCTAGCACACAGATATATCACTGAAACTAAGCTTGGTTAATTTTTCTGCATAATTTCTAGCGATACGACTTGTAAATAATTCTTATTTGATAAATTTGGTGGGGAGGGTAATTATGAAAAAGATGACATAGTCAACAAAGTGAAACGCTACCGCCCTTGAGTTACAGCTCCCAATATGCTGATTTTAACCTTCTTGTCCGTGCTGTTGGCCATCAGATCCTCCAGCTTCTTGTTTTGATTGATGTTTAACAATTCTTAAGCATTCCATTACCTTACTAGGTTGTCCGGAACTTACATTGCTCACATCTTGGGCTTTTTGCGCCCTAAACCCGATCGCGGGTCAGATTCTATCTTGTTTAACCCAAGGGTGAATAGTCAAAAGGTGCAAAAGGCACTCGATAGGGTAAGGATTCAACAGCATTCCTATTAACCTACTGACTTCAATGTCACCAGTATTTTTACTGATAATCCTCTAGTGACACCTTTCGATGAAGAATAGAAAAAATATGTCTGTCAGTGTGCTCTTATCACCTCATTCGTGGGCATCAGATTGTTAGGATAGCGCCAAGAGATCAAGAGTGTGCTCTTCTGTTGACTCATTAACGTACCTTACTGCCCCTCCACTGCGATCATAACGGTCGCATACTGCTGTCACCGTATGTAAATCGCTTCGTGTCACAGTGTTTTGACATCTTATTAAACACTCTATTGAGGAGTTCAGTCTGGGATGATTCAGTCCCGATACAGCGGGGTCAGGTAGGATCCGGATTGACTCTCCCTCTTGTTGACCCTCTAATTGACAGCCTGGACCCTCATCATCATGCATCTTATGAAAATCCTACTGGTTGAAGACGACAAGCTGCTCAATCACCACCTCTCCACCCTGTTGACCGAGGCCCAGAACCAGGTTTACAGCACGGACAAAGCCCAGGTGGCGCTGCACTATGCGGCCGACTACCCCATCGATGTCGCCATCATCGATCTGGGCCTGCCTGACATGGATGGCCTTCAGCTCATCACCCGCCTGCGCGAGCAGCAGATCCCCTTTCCCATCATTGTGCTGACGGCCAGAGGCAACTGGCAGGACAAGGTGGAAGGACTGGAAGCCGGGGCGGACGACTACCTGGTCAAACCCTTCCAGAAGGACGAGCTGCTGGCCCGCCTCAATGCGCTGGTACGCCGCAGCGCCGGCTTCATCTCCCCCAGAGTGAAGGCGGGTGACTACGAGCTGGATCTCTCCCGCAAGGAGCTGACCATCGCCGGCGAGGTCACCGTGCTGACCAGTTTCGAATACCTGATCCTGGAATACCTGATGCGAAATGCCCGTCAGGTGGTCTCCAAACAGCAGTTGCTGGATCAGCTCTATGGGGACGGTGAAGGGGATCCCAACACCATCGAGGTGATGGTGAGCCGGCTTCGCAAAAAACTGGATCCGGAAGGGAGCATCCAGCCCATCTCCACCATCCGCCGCCAGGGCTACATCTTCAACCTCGCCTGTAGCTGATGCGCCTTGCCATGTTGCATCCCCTGACCCTGATCCGCCGCTCCCTGCACCTCAAGCTGATGCTGAGTGCCATGCTGGTCATCGCGCTCATCATGGCCTTCTCCGTCTACATCCTTTACCTCGGCCATGCCGAGGAGCAGGCCCAGAAAGCCAGTGTCCGCATGCAGGAGAACCTCTCCAAGCTGTTCTCGTCCAAGCAGCCGGAGCCCCACGCAATGACGGATCTTGGCAAGCTCACCCCGGATGCCATCGACCCCAATCTCGACACCCTGATCTGCCGCGCCGACGGGGCGCTGAGCTGGTCCAGCCTGCACATGCCGGAGGTGGTCTCCATCAAGGAGACCATCTGCCGGGATCTGATGAGATACCTAGGGGGATTGGATCAGGACTATTTCTTCAAGCTGCATACCATCAAGAACGGCGAGAGCTACTTCATCTACAGCCTGCGTTTCCTGCGCAATCATGGCGCCGGCCCCACCACCTACTACGTAGTGATGGTCGATTCCGCCCGGCGCTATCAGGCCCAGACCCGCGATTACCTCTACCGCTGCATTCGCCAGGCGCTGCTCGCCTACTGTCTGCTGGGCGCCCTGTTGCTGCTCACCAGTTTTTGGAGCCTCTCCTCCCTGCGTACCATGGCACGCCAGATTGACGAGATCCGCGCCGGTACGCGAGAGGCACTGTCAAACGACTACGAGCGCGAGCTGACCCCCCTGACAAGCTCGGTCAACCAATTGCTGGAGAACGAACGCCAGCAGACCCAGCGCTACCAGCACGCCCTCAACGATCTCGCCCACAGCCTGAAAACCCGGCTGGCGCTCATCCAGATCACCGCCCAGGAGCTCAAGCTCGGCCACGACATCCATGACAACATCAATGAACAGATCACCACCATGGATCAGATCATCCAGTACCAGTTACGTCGTGCCGTCACCGGGCGAAAGCGCCTCGCAAGCAAGGGCACCGAACCGGTTCCCCTTATAGAGAAGCTGCTGGCCAGCCTCGCCAAGGTCTATCGCCACAAGAAGCTGCAGACCGGCTTCCAGTTTGACGACGATGTCTTCTTTCACGGCGAGCAGGGCGATCTGATGGAGCTGATGGGCAACCTGCTGGACAACGCCTGCAAGTTCGCCATCAGCGAGATCCGGGTTCATGTCCGCCACCGGGAGAGCGGCCTGCTCATCGTGGTGGAAGACGACGGCCCCGGCATCGATCCCGGCAAATCGCAGCAGATCTTCCAGCGCGGCGTGCGGGCTGACAGCTCCCCCGGCCAGGGGATTGGCCTCGCCGTGGTGACCGAAATCGTGCACAGCTACGGCGGCGAGATCCGGGTGGATAACTCCCCGCTCGGCGGCGCGAGATTCCACATCACCCTCCCCTGACAGCGCAGGGCATTGCCTTCCCGGTGCTTGCCCTGTCTCACGCCTCACTCCTTATGCCTCGACCAGGCCAAGCACATGGCAGCGAGGCTGACGAGCTTGCGCCCCCATCAGAAGCTGGCCTGCCGCTCCCCTCAGCCCCATCCTCGCGCAGAAACGGCAGGCATAAAAAAACCGGCCGCGAGGGCCGGTAAAACAGTTCAGGCTTGTCAGGTGACAATGCGCACCCAGCGGATGAAGACCGGTTTCAATTCCCTATGAAGCCCCGTCCTCTTGAGTACGTAGGTTCACTTTACGCCCCGGTCACTGAATCGGGACTGAACCATGTTCACCCTGGCAAGGCTCAGAGACGGATCCCGAGCGACTGGCGCAGATAGGCTCCCGCCCCAAGCAGCCCCGGCCCTTCATGGGTGATGAGGAAGACCGGAATGTCTTTGAGATAAGGCTTGAAGCGCCCCTTGTCCTCGAAGGCGACCCGAAAGCCCGATCCGATGAAGAACTCCTGGAAGCGCGGCACTATGCCACCGGCGATGTAGACACCGCCGAAGGTGCCCATGTTGAGGGCCAGGTTGCCGGCAAAGCGGCCCATGAGCACGCAGAACAGGCTCAAGGTGCGACGGCAATCGAGGCAATCCCCCGCCAGCGCGCGCTCGGTGATGTCCTTGGGGGCAAAGGATTCAGGCTCGCGGCCATCGGATTTGACCAGGCCGCGATAGAGATTGACGAGCCCGGGGCCCGAGAGGAAACGCTCCGCCGACACATGGCCCAGCTCGCCGCGCATCACCTGCAGCACCGCATCTTCCTCTTCCGTGTTGGCGGCGAAGTCCACGTGACCGCCCTCACCCGGCAGGCTCAGCCACTGCTCACCGGCCTGCACCAGGTGGGCGACCCCAAGGCCGGTCCCTGCGCCATAGATGGCGATGGGCTTGCCGGCCACCGGGGCCGCGCCCCCGAGCTGGATGTGATCGCTCTCGCCGAGCACGGGCACCGCCATGGAGACGGCAGTGAAATCGTTGATCACCTGCAGGCGTGCCAGGCCGAGGTTGGCCTGCATCTCGCGGATGGAGAACTCCCAGCTGTGGTTGGTCATGGCGACCCAGTCACCGTTGATGGGACAGGCGATGGCGATGCACGCCTCGCCCACGGTGGCATCGTGCTCTTCGAGATAGAGGCGCACCACGGTCTCCAGGCTGGGATGGGCCAGCCCCGAATAGGTTTTTGCCTGGGAAATGGCGCCCGTCGCCAGTTCGCAGAGGGCCAGCCGGGCATTGGTACCGCCAACGTCGCCCACCAGCGCATGGGTATGCTGCATAACAAACTCCTTCGTTACCGACTCGGGGCGGCCCTTACCGTCCCGACATTATTATTTGGCTGCAATACTACTCGAGCCCGCAGCCGGGCTGTGCGATTTATGCAGACAAGTGTGCGCCCGCTCACAGTGTTGTTGCTTTGCAACATTTGTAAGCGTTTTCAAGACACAAATGGAAGTTTGCAACTAAAAACACGAAATAATTAGACATGAGTCATACTTTGCAGGGCCGAGATTAGTTCCGATAAGCGCTTGTCTTATATAGTCATCGCGGAGACTGGAAACCTGCTTGAGCTGTGAATTTAGTGCACAGACACTGAAGTTAAATTACAAAAATGCCTGGTGGTAATGATGAATACCCTCGATAAAATTACGAACAATCTGGAAAGTTTCAGTAAATCAGAGCGTAAGGTGGCTGAAGTGATCCTAGCCTCACCCCAGACCGCCATTCACTCCAGCATTGCTACCCTGGCCAAGCTGGCCGATGTGAGCGAACCGACCGTCAACCGTTTCTGCCGTCGCCTCGATACCAAGGGTTTTCCCGATTTCAAGCTGCACCTGGCCCAGAGCCTGGCCAACGGCACCCCTTATGTGAACCGCCACGTGGAAGCGGAAGACGGCCCGGATACCTATACCGCCAAGATCTTCGAATCCACCATGGCCTGCCTCGATGCCGCCAAGAACAGCCTGGACATCTCGGCCATCAACCGCTGCGTCGATATTCTGACCCAGTCCAAGAAGATCAGCTTCTTTGGTCTGGGCGCCTCCTCCGCCGTCGCCCGGGATGCCCAGAACAAGTTCTTCCGCTTCAATATCCCCGTGGTGAGCTTCGATGACATCGTCATGATGCGCATGAGCTGCATCAACAGCAGCGAAGGGGACGTGGTGGTCCTCATCTCCCACACCGGCCGCACCAAGGCCCTGGTGGAAATTGCCGCGCTGGCCCGGGAAAACGATGCCACCGTCATCGGCATGACCGCCAAGGACTCTCCCCTGGCCCGCGAATGCAACCTGGTGCTCTCCATGGACGTGCCGGAAGACACCGACGTCTACATGCCGATGGCCTCGCGCATCGCCCAGCTCGCCCTGGTGGACGTGCTGGCCACCGGTTTCACCCTGCGCCGTGGCATGAAATTTCGCGAAAACCTGAAGAAAGTCAAAGAAGGTTTGCGCGAATCCCGCTTTGATACCCCGCACTCCTCCTGATCATTCGGGGGTCCGCCCCCGACTGTCTATGCCAACGGGCTTGGTGTAGTATCGAAATTCAATCAAACAAGGCCACCCAGATGGCCTGCCAGTTGGCGCCATGCCACATGCTTGACGGGGCAGTATTTCAAGTCATATCAACTTCACATTGGAGTCTTTCATGCCAAGACGTACAAAGATTGTTACCACACTCGGTCCGGCGACCGATCGCGACGGCATTCTCGAGGGGATCATTCGCGCCGGTGCCGACATGGTGCGGATGAACTTCTCCCACGGCACTCCTGAAGATCATATCCAGCGCGCCAACCAGGTGCGTGACATCGCCGCCAAGCTGGGCCGCCACGTGGCCATCATGGGCGATCTGCAAGGCCCCAAGATCCGCGTCTCCACCTTCAAGGATGGCAAGATCTACCTCGCCATCGGTGACAAGTTCATTCTCGACGCCGCCCTCGGCAAGGGCGAAGGCTGCCAGGAGCAGGTCGGCATCGACTACAAGAGCCTGCCGCAGGACGTGGTATCCGGTGACATCCTGCTGCTGGACGATGGCCGCGTGCAACTGAAGGTCGAGCAGGTCGAAGGCACCCGCATCCACACCACGGTGACCGTAGCCGGCCCTCTCTCCAACAACAAGGGCATCAACAAGAAGGGTGGCGGCCTCTCCGCCCCCGCCCTGACCGAGAAGGACAAGGAAGACATCAAGACCGCCGCCCGCATGAACGTGGACTACCTGGCGGTCTCCTTCCCCCGCAGCGGCGATGATCTGCGCTACGCCCGCGAACTGGCCCGCGAAGCTGGCTCCAACGCCAAGATCGTGGCCAAGGTCGAGCGCGCCGAGACCGTCGCCAGCGACGAGGCGATGGAAGACATCATCCTTGGCTCCGATGCCGTCATGGTGGCCCGTGGCGATCTCGGCGTCGAAATCGGCGACCCCGAACTGGTGGGTGTGCAGAAGAAGCTCATTCGCCACTCCCGCCGCCTGAATCGCGTGGTCATCACCGCGACCCAGATGATGGAGTCCATGATCAACGCGCCGCTCCCGACCCGTGCCGAAGTCATGGACGTGGCCAACGCCGTGCTGGATGGTACCGATGCGGTGATGCTCTCCGCCGAGACCGCCGCCGGCCAGTTCCCCATCGAGACCGTGACCTCCATGGCCAGCGTCTGTGTGGGCGCCGAGAAGCACCCGAGCCTGAACGTCTCCAACCACCGCATGAACTACACCTTCACCTCGGTGGAAGAGGCGGTGGCCATGTCCACCATGTATGCGGCCAACCACCTGGAAGGGGTCAAGGCGATCGTGGCGCTGACCGAGTCGGGCACCACCCCGCTGCTGATGTCCCGCATCAGCTCCGGCCTGCCCATCTTCGCCATGTCTCCTCACAACAAGACCCTGGCCTGGGCCAACCTCTACCGCGGCGTCACCCCCGTGCTGTTTGATGGCGACGAGACCAAGCCGGTCTACGAGGTGTGCCGCGACGCGCTGGACGTGCTCAAGGCCAAGGGACTGCTGCAAAGCGGCGACATGGTATTGCTCACCCACGGCGACAAGATGGAGACCGTCGGCAGCACCAACACCTGCAAGGTGATGATGGTCGAGTAATCGCCCCTCCTCCCTGCCACAAAAACGGCTCCCGCGGGAGCCGTTTTTTTAGGTTCTTCGCGGGATCTTGGGGAAGTGGAAGTTGACAGACAGGGTGCTGGTAAACTGGCTGTCTCCAAACACACCACCACCATCACCCTGCTGTCGCCGTGCATCATATTGATATTGCCTCCTTCTGGCCAGGTT
>NZ_JAGKRH010000113.1:0-1292 GCF_017939245.1 Aeromonas sp. PrichA-15
CTTGAACTGCTCTGCCTGTTTGTCCAACTCAGCGACACGCCCTGGAACCATGCCCGGTGACACAAACGGCAGGCAACTGAGTTCATGCAGCAGATACACCGATGCCATGTGAAAGCTCAACTGGCTGGCCGTATAGCCCTTTAAGCTCGCCGCCATCCTAACCATCTGATATCTCAGTAGGTTATAGGCCAATACCAAGCCCCATAGCTCCTGCCTTACTCCATCGGGTTTCTTGCTGCGCAGCGTCAGCCGGTGCTGTTGCAGGCTATGTTTCATCTCCCGATAGCCCAGCTCGATTTCCCAGCGATTCTGGTATAGCTCCATCAACTCGCTGGCCGGGAAGCGCAGCGGGTCGGTGAGCGAGGTCAGCACCTGCCGCTCCTTGCCGTTTACCGTCCGGGTCAGCAGCCGGGCTTCGAACTGCTCCGGCAACTCGCTCCACTTCTTCTTGGCCTGCGGACTGGCACTGAGGCGTACCAGCACATCCTGCCGCCCCAGCTTGCGGATGACCTCGTATTGAGCCCCCTTTTTCAGCGGAATAAGCCAGTGACGCGCTACGCCCTGGCGTTGCCAGGCATGGAGTAACCCCAGTGAGTAGAAGCCCTTATCGAACAGGGTCAGGCTATTATCGGGTGTTTTTTCAATCAGTTGCTCTGCCAACACCATCTCGTTTACCGCACAGGAGTCCATCACTGTCTGGGTCAGCAGATGACTGGTCAGCTCCATCTGACACAACATGCGGACCTGGGGATATTGCGTCTCCCCCTGGACGGTTTTCGACTTGGCAAAGGCGCCGGCATTGTCCGGAGTATCGGGCGTGCGCCAGACCACCCCGTCCACGGCCAGCAGCTGCAAGCCGGCCCAGGTGGGGTGCTGACACTGCTGATGCCAGAGTGTGGCGGTCTGCTGGAACACCTGTCGAACGGCTTGGTCAGCCAGTTTTTGGCGCGCCTGGATGAAGGCGCTGGGGACGACAAACGGCCGGTCGCCGGGTAACAGGATATCGAGCTGGTTGGCCAGCTGGGCCATAGGGACATGACGAAACAAGGACATCCCGATAATGGCCCATAGCACCCGCTCCATGGGCATGCGCCGTCGGCGCAAGGAGACGGAGCCCGTCTCGGCCAAGCAAGCCTGCACCAGTTCAGGTGACAGCAGGTCAGACAGGGACTCAAACTTTCCGGGAGGACAGGCGTGAATGAAGTCGAGAGCTTGGTCGATACGCATAAAAAAATCCGAAACCCAACAAGGAGTTTCGGATTCTTACACAGCCTGAGGATCGGTCAATGGAT
>NZ_JAGKRH010000012.1:0-498 GCF_017939245.1 Aeromonas sp. PrichA-15
GTTCTCGATGTGCCAATGCTGGCGTACTGCCTTGGCGGCTTGCTCCGGCTCTATCGCCAACGAGCTGACGTAGTATTGGGTGTCTAACGTGACCTTGCCTTTTTGACCGCGACTGCGCTCCACGGCGATAAGGCTTGTTATGCCGGGCCAAGCCAGTTTCTGTTCAGCGGGGAGTTCTGCGGTTAACTGAAAGACTGTTCGCTCCTCCTGGCGGCCATGACCCTGCTCTTGCGTGCAGTGTTGCGCCAACCCTTCACCATCGTGCTCCCACCAGGGCTGGAACTGACTACGGATTGCCGCCAGTAAGCCGGGCTGGTTTTCCTTTACCTGAACGACAAAGTCAGCCCCACGGGCGGTCAGTCGCTGCAAGGTTTCTTTCTGACAGTGCAGGGCATCCATGGTCACGATGGCATCTTTAATATCAAGGCAATCAATCAGCTGTCTTACTGTCTCGATTTCCCCGCCTTTGTGTTGAGTGGCCTTCTGGCAGAGCACCAG
>NZ_JAGKRH010000114.1:0-19896 GCF_017939245.1 Aeromonas sp. PrichA-15
GCGGCGACCAAACCAAGGTGATCGAGGTTACGGATCGAGATAGCGGGTGCGGCCATGATGATCTACCTGCAAAAGAGAGTAATAGATCAGAACGGCCGATCGCCGTCAAGCACTGAAAATAGCAAAATCAGGTGCGGAATGACGGCTCAACCGGCTTGTTAGCAAAGAATTGCGGGAACATGTGCAGGGTGCTGCTGTGAAAGCCGAGGCCGTTCACTATCATGGCGACCAAGGCTTCACCATGTGAGACCTTGAAAGGCGGGGTTTTGGGGAGCAAGGCATCGATCATGCGGGCAATGCCCAGTTCCTGGCAGAGTGCGGCGACCAAACCAAGGTGATCGAGGTTACGGATCGAGATAGCGGGTGCGGCCATGATGATCTACCTGCAAAAGAGAGTAATAGATCAGAACGGCCGATCGCCGTCAAGCACTGAAAATAGCAAAATCAGGTGCGGAATGACGGATCAGCCTTCCTCTCTCTTCTGAAATCTTGCGTGAATCTCTTCGTGAGAAGAGGGACCTACCCTTCCTTATGTTTCAGCCGCAGCGGCTGGCACAGGTAATCCTTGTCATTGGCGCTGCGGGCACACTTGCCACACACGAATTTGGGTTTGCGCACAATCTTGCGCAGCGTCTTGAGATCGGCGGGGATCTCGTGACGGCGCCACTCACACAGCGTCTTGTGACCCATGACGTCCTCGACAGTGAATGCAACGGGTGAGAGGGGCAGGACCCCTCCCGGTGTGGTTACTGGTACAGGTATTTGGTGAAGATGAGCTCGCGGACCGCCTTCTTGCCCGTCTCCTTGACCAGCAGTTCGTTGACCTTGGCCTCACACTCCTTGCGCAGCTCTTCCCGGTTCACCAGGGACTTGATCTGTGCGCCCGTCTTGCTGCCAATCAGCCGGATGATGGCGTCGCGGATCAGGGGGTCGTGCTGCTCCAGCAACTTGAGGTCGGCAGCGTCCGTGGCCATCAGCTCTACCGTCACCCGTACATAGCCGAGGGTTTTGCCGTCGCCAAGGTAGTTGGTGATGATGTCCGGATCCAGAGCGTGATAGGCGAATCCCGGCTGGACGGCGGAGGAGGCGGGATCGGTGGCCTCTTCCTCATTGGCGAAGGCCTGTGTATTCAAGAGGGTACACCCCAGGGACAGCAGCAGAATTCTGAAGATCTTCATCTGGATGGCTCGGCAGCGACGGATGCCCCATTTTTGATGCTGCCATCGGGGCCGTCAAGCACGGATGTTCTTACAATTCGCCATTGATTTACGGATAATAAACCGGTTTTTAACCTGACAACGGAAATCTCCGGATGGTGAAGCTGTGAAGTCCGAGTTGACTGTTCCCCTCGTCCAGATCGTCCCGTGGCGGGCGCCTGCAGAGTGCGAACCGCCCGAGGCGCTGCGTCCCTGGTTGCTGGAGGCCGATTCCATGACTCGGCGCCTGCGTCGTTACAATCATCACCTCTCGGTGCAACTGCTCGGCAATCGCGCCGTGTCGCTGACGGTGGACGAGCAGGCGCTGGTGGCGGTGTCGGCCCCCGTGGGCATGTGCCGCGAGGTGATCCTGCACGGTGATGGCGGGCCTGCCATCCTGGGTTGGACCCTGTTTGCCGAAGCGGCCTTGCAGGGGGGCGGTTTGCAGGATCTGGGAGAGCAGCCGCTGGGAGAGCGCATTTTCGGTGAGGCACCGGCGCGGCGGGATCACCTGCAACTGGCCTGTTTCGAGATAGCGAGCAATCCCTGGTGTCCGGCCGCCACCGTCTGGGGGCGTCGTTCCCGCCTGTTTCTGGGGCAATGGCCACTGCTGGTCCATGAACTTTTCCTGCCCTCGCTATCGTCTCATTCGTTGCCATCGGATAAGGAGCTGGAGTGAAGCTGTTAACCAAGGAGCGGGGACTGGCCTATGCGCAGTTGGCCCGCATCGACAAGCCCATCGGTACCCTGCTGCTGCTGTGGCCGACCCTGTGGGCGCTCTGTCTGGCGGCTGGTGGCCTGCCTGACCCCTGGATCCTGACCGTGTTCGTGGTGGGCGTCTTCCTGATGCGCTCCGCCGGCTGTGTCATCAATGACTATGCGGATCGCAACTTCGACGGTCATGTGAAACGCACCGCCGGGCGACCGCTGCCCATGGGACGGGTCGCCGAGCGGGAAGTGCTGGTGCTGTTTGCCGTGCTGGCGTTTCTCTCGTTCGCCCTGGTGCTGACGTTGAACCTGCTCACCATCAGCCTGTCCTTTGCCGGTCTGCTGTTGGCGGTCTGCTACCCCTTCATGAAGCGCTTCATCCCCATCCCTCAACTGGTGCTCGGCATGGCCTTCTCCTGGTCCATTCCCATGGCCTACGCGGCTCAGGCCAATGCCCTGCCGCCGGAAGCCTGGCTGTTGTTTCTTGCCAATTTGCTGTGGACCATCGCCTATGACACCGAGTACGCCATGGTGGACCGGGACGATGACCTCAAGCTGGGGCTGAAATCGAGCGCCATCCTGTTTGGCCGCCACGACAAGCGGATCATCGGCGCGCTGCAACTGGCGACCCTGCTGATCCTGCTGGGGATCGGGCAGCTGATGGGGTTGGGGTCAGGTTATTACTGGGGACTGCTGGGGGCGGCGGCGCTGTTCGTCTACCAGCAGCGACTGATCCGGGAGCGGCAGCGGGAAGCCTGCTTCCAGGCCTTCCTCAACAACAACTACGTGGGGGCGCTGGTGCTGCTCGGGGTGATGGTTCACTACCTCTAACCCGCGCCCCTTCCTTAATGAAAAAAGGCCGCATGATGCGGCCTTTTTGTTGGGTGTCGACGCCTCAGAGCCGGTTGCCCGCCTGGATGGTGCGGCGGATCTTGTTGCTGAGCAGCGGCACTATGTTGTCGGCCAATGCCTGGAAGCGGCCGAGATCCGGTTTGCAGCCCGGATCCAGATAGCCTTCGCTGCGCAGGGTGTGGATCAGGGTGCTGAACAGCTTCTGGTCGAAGAACTCGGGGGCGTTGATGCCGTGCAGGGTGCCGAGGCGTTCCGCCATCATCAGACCGTCCGCTTCCAGCTGCTCCGCCTCGATGTGGGGCTGGGCCAGCATGCGGGTCAGCACGATGGCGTAGCGTTGCAGGGTCTCCTGGATGCTTTCGGCCAAGAGCAGCAGGCGCATCTGGTTGCCGGGGTTGACCCAGTAGCCGCCGTCGCGTGCCTCGACCAGTTGCTGGCGTAACAGCTCGGCCAGCAGGGCATCGATCAGTTCCGGTAGCTCGTCCTCTTCATAGCGCAGGAAGAGTTCGGTCTTGAGCAGGGGGTAGATGTCGACACAGCGGGCGACGATCTCGCTGCGGGAGATCCCCTCGCACCGCTCGATCAGGGCCGCCACCAGGGAGGGCATGGCGAACAGGTGCAGTATGTTGTTGCGGTAGTAGGTGAGCAGGATCGCCTGATAGCGGTCCAGGCTGATGATCTGGCCCAGCTTGTCCTCGCTCACCTCGAACTTGTTGAGCTCCATCGCCTGCTCCAGCAGGGTCCTGGCGTCCTCGTCCGGCATGGTGCTGTGCGGGCTGTAGGGCACCTGCTTGAGCAGGTCCAGATAGGTGTTGAGCTGGGCCTGGAGTTCGTCCCGGGTCAGGGCGTGGCGCTCGGCGGCCAGCAGGGCCAGGGCACTCAGGGTGAGGCCGTTGACGGCGGCGGCATCGTTGATGCGGGTCATCAGCAGCTCGGCCAGCTGGTTGACGGTGGAGGCCATCCACTCGGGACGCTCCTCCTCACCGATGTGATCCTTCCAGCTGGGCACGTGCTCGTTGAGGTAATTGTTGAGGGTCAGCGGCTCACCGAAGTTGACGAAGCCGCGGCCATAGTTGCGCAGCTTGCGCAGGATGCCGAGCACCTGCAGGAAGCTCTCCTTCTCCTTGCGGCTCCCCTTGAGTTCGTTGTGGTAGGTGTTCACCTCCATCACGTGCTCGTAGCCGAGGTAGACGGGGACCAGGGTCACCGGCCTGTCCAGCCCGCGCATCATGGCCTGCAGGGTCATGGCCAGCATGCCGGTCTTGGGGGGCAGCAGGCGACCGGTACGCGAACGCCCGCCCTCGGTGAAGAACTCCACCGAGTAGCCCTTGGCGAACAGCAGGTTGAGGTACTCCCGGAATACCGTGCTGTAGAGCGGATTGCCCTTGAAGGTGCGGCGGATGAAGAAGGCGCCGCCGTGGCGGAAGATGGGGCCTGCCGGCCAGAAGTTGAGGTTGATGCCCGCCGCGATGTGGGGCGGCACCATGCCCTGGTGGTAGATGACGTAGGAGAGCAGCAGGTAATCCATGTGGCTGCGATGGCAGGGGACGTAGACGATCTCGTGCCCTTCCTGGGCCAGCTGACGCACCTGCTCTGCTCCGTTGACCGAGAGGCCGCGATAGAGCTTGTTCCACAGCCAGCCAAGGAAGCTTTCGCCGAGGCGGATCAACCGATAGGAAAAATTGGAGGCGATCTCGTCCATGTAGCCGTGGGCACGCTTTTGCGCCTTCTCCAGGCTGATCCCTTCCCGTCTGGCCTCCTCCTCGATGGCCTGCTGGATCACGCTCGAATCCAGCAGTTGCTTGAACAGCAGGTTGCGGTTCGGCAGCTTGGGCCCGGTGGCGGCCAGCTGCTGGCGGCTGAAGTGGGTGCGGGCCACCCGCGCCAGCTTGTGGGCGATGGCCTCGTCGGTGCCGTGCTTGTCCGCCATGTAGCGCAGGGAGAGGGGCGGGGAGAAGCGCACCAGGTTCTCGCGCCCTTTCAGGATCACGATCAGCGCCTTCTTCAGGCGGTTGGGCGCCAGGCTGCTGATGATGTTCCAGCCGGAGGCCTCCTCGCCTTCCCGGCCCGGGGCGCGGCCCCAGAACAGGGTGACGGGTACTACCTGGATGTCCAGCGCCGGATCCTGCTTGTGCAGGTCCAGCAGCTGGTGGAACTCCTGCAGGAAGGGGAGTGGCTTGTTGCGCGTGCCGAACAGGGGAGGCGGACGATCCAGACAGACGTAGCGTGGCAGCAGTTGACCGTTCAGCTCCAGCGGCGTGAAGGGGCCGGGCAGGCCGAGATCCTCGCAGCACTGTTGCAGGGTCATCAGGTCGGTGATCGAGCTGGTCTTCAGGGCATAGACGATGGGTCTGGCCGGATCCAGCTTGAGCTCGGTGATAGGATTTTCCGGCAGGCTCTTGTGATTGACCAAGCCGCTGACCGGCCATTGCAGGATGGCTCTGGAAATCTTCTGTCCAAGGGACATGTGCGTCTGCTCTCCAAAAAAATGCGGCGTGAGCATAGCAAATCACCGACAGCTTGTCGCCGAGAGGTACGATGAGTCGGCACTTCAGAGCGGGGGGAGGGACAAATGTGCGTCGGGTCGCGACAAATGCCAGTTGCGCCTTGCCTTGGCCCCAGCACTGTATATACTGCCAGTGTGCTGTATAAAAAGACAGGTGCCCATGCTATGAAACCCCTTACCCCTCGCCAGGCTGAAGTACTCGAGCTCATCAAGGCGAACATGAACGAGACCGGCATGCCGCCGACTCGCGCCGAGATTGCCCAGAAGCTTGGCTTCAAGTCGGCCAACGCGGCCGAAGAACATCTGAAGGCCCTGGCCAAAAAAGGGGTCATCGAGATCATGCCGGGCACGTCCCGCGGCATTCGTCTGCTGCTCGAAGAAGAGGACGTGCAGCCTGAAGAAAACGGCCTGCCACTGATCGGCAAGGTGGCGGCCGGGGAACCCATCCTGGCTCAGGAACACATCGAGAGCCACTACCAGGTGGATCCCGCCCTGTTCCACCCGCGGGCAGACTTCCTGCTGCGGGTGCAGGGCATGAGCATGAAGAACATCGGCATCATGGACGGGGACCTGCTGGCGGTACACAAGACCCAGGAGGTACGCAACGGCCAGGTCGTGGTGGCACGTCTGGACGAGGACGTCACCGTCAAGCGCTTCCAGCGCAAGGGCAGCCAGGTGTGGCTGCTGCCGGAAAACGAAGAGCTCTCCCCCATCGAGGTGGATCTCGCCAGTCAGCACCTCACCATAGAGGGCCTGGCGGTCGGCGTGATCCGCAACGCCGACTGGATGTAAGCATCCGATGCGATGAAGAGGCCTCCTGCGGGAGGCCTCTTCATTTTCATCTGCCGATGGCATCTCCCTCCCCACCTTTTCGCTTCTCCTTCCTGTGCACATAGTCTCGCCGCACGACATGCATTTCGGATATATCCTTTGATAAGGCCCCTTTCATGGTCGGTGATCAGGGAAGGGGGAGTCGCACCGGGCAGTACGCCATGGCAGGGATGCATGATCGCCGGGTCGGTGCGCAGAAGGGAGAGTCACCTCAGACTGGGGACTCGTACAGTCAGTACGCTGCCGTGGTTGGTTCGTCGTTGGGGACAAAGAGACCCGTCAGCGTGACCTGTTGAGCAAGGAGGACAGATATGGCTTCAAGCTCGCCGTGGGATCCGGTGCCGGCCGCAGCGCCTGCATCTTCCATCACCCGATTCATCAAGGGCAGTCGGATGACATGGTTCTATGCGCTCTGGGTCTATCACAAGGGAGATGGTTGGACCATCTGGCTTGGGTGCCCCAAAGACAAGATTGTCCGCCTGGTTCGTCTGTTTCGCCGTCATCACGACATCGGATTGCCGGATGAGCCCTGGACTGCCCCCGTCATCCCGCTGCGCGTCCCCCTGAGACGTGCCCAGCCGCAGCACAGGCTGCGGCCCTGATCCCTCTTCCTGTACAGACAAGAGCCCCGCCAGAGCGGGGCTCTTGTTTTGGCGCCGATGCGGCTTATCCATGGCACAGACGCTTTCCCGCCGGGATGCAAGACTAGCCAGCGGCGGGGGCGGGCGGGTTACAATGACCCCTACCGGTTTTGCCCCCTGGGCTTCTAACATAAGCAAGGCTTTGTTTTATATGGTTAAACCACGCTTTTACCTGCTGCTGTTGCTGTTTATCGGCGCCATTGCGGCGGCTTATTACTGGAGTCAGCCCGCGGTGCCGGAACAGGTCGATTACTACCCGGCGGGGCGAGACATCAACCCGTTTACCCTCACGGATGCGGATGCACAGCCCTTTACCCCTGCCAACCTGACGGGACACTGGAGCTTTCTGTTCATCGGCTACACCTACTGCCCGGATGTCTGTCCGACCACGCTGGCGGATCTGCGCAGCGTCTATCCGGCGTTGAAGAAGATAGCCCCCACTAGCCAGGTGGTATTCATCTCGGCGGATCCCCAGCGGGATGACAGCGCCCGCCTGAAAAGCTATACCGCCTTCTTCGAGCCCGAGTTCAAGGCGGCGACAGCACCTCACAGTGCCCTCTTTCCTCTGGTCCGCAATCTGGGGCTGGTCTATTCCATCGTGGAAGGGGATCGCAAGGACTACCTGATCGACCACTCCGCCTCCATCGTGCTGATCAACCCCGAGGGGAAGCTGGTGGCCACCTTCCGACCCAAAGTGGCACCGGATGAGGTGCCCCACGTGGACATGCAGGCCATGGTGGCCGACTTCGCGCGCATCGTGCGGCTGGCTGGCGAGTGATCCCGGCGCGCACCATGCTGATTCCCGCCTGGCTGAAGGATCCTCGCCGCCACAGAGCCGTCTTCGCCCTGGCCCTGCCCATGGTGTTCTCCAACGTCACCACGCCCTTGCTGGGGTTGGTGGACACCTGGGTGATCGGTCATCTTGGCCAGGCCTGGTTTCTCGGCGGCGTGTCGGTCGGTGCGACCTTCATCAATCTGCTGTTCTGGCTGCTTGGCTTCCTGCGCATGTCCACCACAGGGCTGACTGCCCAGGCTCAGGGTGCAGCCCATGCCGAAGGGCAGCTCGACACCCTGGCGCGGGCCCTGGGCTTGGCGATCGGACTGGGCATGGCGCTGTTGCTCCTGTTGCTGCCGTTCCTGCCTGCCATCATCGCCCTCGGCGGCGGCTCTTCCGAGGTACAGACCTATGCCGGTCAATATGTGTCGGTGCGGGTCTGGAGCGCCCCGGCGGCCTTGTGCAATCTGGTCATCATGGGGTGGTTGCTGGGCATGCAGGATGCACGCAGCCCCATGCTGCTGCTGATCCTGGGCAATCTCGTCAACATGGTGCTGGATGCCTGGTTCGTGCTGGGATTGGGCTGGCAGGTGAAAGGGGTGGCCGCAGCTTCCCTGCTGGCGGATTACAGCACGCTCGGGGTGGGGGTCTGGCTGGTGAGCCGGCATCTGCGCCGACTTGATCCCGGGGTGTGGCACAACGCCTGGCAGCGCTGGCGCCAGTGGCCGGCCCTGCTGCGGCTGCTCGCCCTGAACCGGGATATTTTCATCCGCTCCCTCTGCCTGCAACTCTGCTTCGTGTTCATGACTCTGCAGGGGGCCAGGCTGGGGGATGTGGCGGTGGCCGCCAATGCGGTGCTGCTCAATTTCCTGATGCTGATTTCCTACGGGCTGGATGGATTTGCCTATGCGGTGGAAGCCATGGTAGGGCGCGCCATCGGGCGGCGCGATCGGCCGCTGCTGCGGGAGGCCATCGTCCTCAATCTGGGCTGGGCGCTGCTGATCTCCCTGGCATTCACCCTCTCGTTTGCCCTGGGGGGCCACTGGCTCATCCGCCACATTACCGACATACCGGCGGTGATCGCCGAGGCGCAACGTCAGCTCCCCTGGCTGGTGGCCATGCCGCTGCTGGCGGTCTGGTGCTTCCTGCTGGACGGGGTCTTTATCGGCGCCACCCGGGCCCGGGAAATGCGCAACAGCATGCTGGTGGCGGTGTTTGCCGGCTTCTTTCCCATCTGGTGGCTCTGCCAGGGATGGGGTGTGGCGGCCCTGTGGGCCGCCATGAGTGCCCTGATGGCAGGTCGTGGCCTGACGCTGGGTTGGCTCTGCTGGCGACTGGAGCGTGATGGACGGCTGCTGGCGGGGCAGGGGACGGCGCAGTCAGTCTGAATTCTGGCCGCCTTGCCAATATCGTCAGCGGTCAGAGCGAGCCTGAATAGTCGAACTGTCGCCAGCTCTCGTAGACGAACACCGCGACGGCGTTGGCCAGATTCATGCTGCGGCTCTGGGGCAGCATGGGAATGCGCAGCCGCTGCTCGAATGGCAGGCTCTCGATGATCTCCATGGGCAGGCCTCGGCTCTCGGGCCCGAACAGCAGGGCGTCACCGGGGGCAAACCGGGCCGCCGAGTGGGCGGTGCGTCCCTTGGTGGTGCAGGCAAAGACCCGTTGGGGGGCGACGGCCGCCAGAAACGCCTCATAGTCAGGCCAGCGCTTGACGTCGGCAAACTCGTGATAGTCGAGCCCGGCCCGCTTGACCCGTTTGTCATCCCACTCGAACCCCAGGGGCTCTATCAGGTGCAACCGGTAGCCGGTATTGGCGCAGAGGCGAATGATGTTGCCGGTGTTGGGGGGGATTTCCGGTTGGTAGAGCACGATATCGAGCATGGACGGATCCTGGGCTGGTGCGAAACGGGCGCCAGCATACCCAGCACCCGTGCCGATGAAAAGGGGGAGGTCAGGGCATGGGCAGACGGATGGTGATGACCAGTCCGCTCGGGTGGTTGCTGCTGGCCCGGATGGTCCCCCCATGACGCTGGATCGCCTCGGCGGCGATGGCAAGGCCGAGACCAGTGCCCCCGGTCTTGGCGTTGCGGGCATCGTCCACCCGAAAGAAGGGCAGGAACAACCGGGGCTGCTGCTCCACCGGCACGCCAGGGCCGTCATCCCGTATGGTCATCACCCATTCCCGTCCCTCCCGGTACCAGTCCACCTTGATGAACTCGCGGGCATACTTGAGGGCGTTGCGCAGCGGGTTTTCCAGGGCGCGGGCCAACAGTTCCGGCCACATGGTGAGGGATTCGGCGGGCAGGGAAGGGAGCCTGAGCTGTTTGCCGTTCTGGTTTGCCTCGAACATGGCGTCGTCCAGGATGGGCTCCAGCAGCTCCGGCAGGGGCAGCGTCACTGGCGCCTCCACATGTTGCTGCACCCGCGACAGATCCAGCAGATCCCCTATCAGCTTGTCGAGCCGGGCTATCTCCCCTTCGATGCGCGCCAGCTCGGCGCTGTCCCCCTGCTTGCGGCGGATCAGAGCCTGTGCGAGCTGGATGCGGGTCAGGGGGCTGCGCAGCTCGTGGGAGATGTCGGAGAGCAACTGCTTCTGCTTCTGGATCATGTCTTTGAGAGTGTCGACCATGCGACTGACATGTTCGGCCAGCTGGCCTATCTCGTCGCGCCGCCCCAGGTTGGGGATCTGTATTTCCAGGTTGCCCTGGGCGAGTTGGGAGACCGACTGCTGCAACTGCAGTATGGGGCGGGTCAGGCGCCAGGCGAGCAACAGACAGAGCGGGGTGCTGACCAGCATGGCGATGCCCAGGATCTGGATGGGGTGATCCAGGATCTGGATGAAGAGGAACAGGTAGGAGTTTTCGACGTTCAGACCGAAATAGACGTGATAGGTCTGGCCGTGATGGACCATCTGGAAGGGGCCGGCGATGGCGCGCTGGTGTTCGCTGCCCAGCATGGGCTTGGCCGGGTTGTCCGAGTCGAGCATGAAACGGATCACGAACTTGCTCAGCCGGGTGCTGGACTGCATCTGCCCCTTGGCATCGCGTAGATAGATGTTGTCCACCGGCAAGAGGCCCGCGGCATCGATAGCCTTGGCCAGATCAAAATCCTGCTCGGGATCCGCGCCCCGTTGCAGCGCCGCCAGGTTGTTGTTGAGACGGGTGATCTCGTGGGCCGGCAGCGGGATGATGTTGCGGGGGTCCAGGGTGGGGAGGATTACCACCGCGGCCACGACCAGCAGCAGGATGAACCAGAACCAGAGGAAGATCTGGGTGGAAAGGCCGTTGAAGGTGCGGGCCGATTTCATGCCTGCTCCAGCCACAGGTAGCCTCGTCCCCGCACCGTCTTGAAGCGGGGCTGGCCGTCAGCCCGCTCCGGCAGCTTCTTGCGCAGGTTGCTCAGGTGCATGTCGATGGCCCGATCGAAGGGTTCCAGCTTCTTGCCGAGCACCTGCTCGGAGAGCAGGCCTTTGCTGACGATCTGGCCCGGATTGCGCAGCAGGCACTCCAGCAGGCCGAACTCGGTGGCGGTGAGCTCCAGCAACTGATCGTCGCAGCGAGCCTGTTGCAGGCCGGGCTGCAGCACCAGATCCATGAATCTCAGCTCGTCCGGGGCTCCGCGCTGGGGAGCCTGGCTCTGGGTTCGACGCAGGATGGCGCGCACCCGGGCCAGCAGCTCCCTGTCGTCGAACGGCTTGGCGAGATAGTCGTCGGCACCGGCCTCCAGCCCGTTGACCCGATCCTGGCTGTCGCCACGGGCGGTCAGCATCAACACCGGGGTGTCGTGGGTCTTGCGCAGCCGGGTCAGCATCGCGAAACCGTTGAGTCTGGGCATCATGACGTCCAGCAGCACCAGGTCGAATGCCTGTTCTGCCAGTCGCTGCAATCCCTCTTCCCCATCCTCGGCGACGGTGACCTCAAACCCCTCCAGGGTCAGGATTTCGGTGAGCAGCTGGGTCAGTTCGAGATCGTCGTCGACCAGGAGTATTTTGTTCATCTGGGAGTCACTCTGTTGATTTTGCACGCCAAACTGACGTCCGGGTCAGGGTATAATAAGTTTTTACGCGTCGGAGGAAAGCCGGTTTTGAGCCACCAACACTATTCCCGCTGGGTCACCCTGGCCAGCATGGCCGCTGTGACCACCGCCACCCTGCTCATCCTGGGCAAACTGATCGCCTGGCTGATGACGGATTCATCCAGCCTGCTGGCATCCCTGACCGATTCCTTCATGGACATCAGCGCCTCTCTCATCAATCTGCTGGCCATCCGTTATGCGCTGGCCCCTGCCGACGAAGAGCATCGCTTCGGCCACGGCAAGGCGGAGTCCCTGGCGGGTCTGGTGCAGTCGGCCTTCATCTCGGGATCCGCCCTGCTGCTGGTGATGCACGGCATCTCGTCGATGCTGAATCAGGTGCCCGTGGTGCGCCTGGAGGCGGGGATCTGGGTCAGTGTCGGCTCCATCGTGCTGACCCTGTTGCTGGTGAGCTTCCAGAGCTTTGTCATCCGCAAGACCAACAGTGTGGCCATCAAGGCCGACATGCTGCACTACCGTTCCGACCTGCTGCTCAATGGCGGCGTGCTGGTGGCACTGGTGCTGGCGGGGCAGGGATGGTACTGGGCCGACGGCCTGTTTGCCATTCTGATCGGTCTGTTCCTGGTGTGGGGGGCTGTCCATATCGGCTACGAATCGGTGCAGGCCCTGCTCGATCGTCAGTTGCCAGAGGAGGAACAAGCGAGAATAATGGCCCTCTGCTGCGCCGTAGAGGGGGTGCATGGCGTACATGACCTGCGTACCCGCCAATCCGGGCCGACCCGTTTCGTGCAGTTGCATCTGGAACTCGATGATCAACTGCCTCTGGTCAGGGCCCATCAGATAGCCGACGAGGCTGAACTGGCCGTCCGCCAGGCCTTCGAGCGGATGGATGTGATCATTCACATGGACCCCATCTCGGTGCTGACAAAAGAACGACAAAGCACTCACCCTGAACAACAGTAGGCTGCAACATGGATGATCTGGTTGCCAGAACCTGGCAAAAAATTCAGCAGGAAGCGCAGAGCATGGCGGCCCAGGAGCCCATGCTGGCCAGCTTCTTTCATTCCACCATTCTCAATCACCGGGATTTGCGCTCGGCGCTGAGCTTCCAGCTCGCCAACAAGCTCGACAGCACCACCATGCCTGCCATCGCCTTGCGGGAAGTGATCGAGCTGGCCCTGCGCAGCGAGCCCGAGCTGCTGGCTGCAGTGGCCGCCGACATCTGCGCGGTGCAGGATCGCGACCCGGCGGTCGACCTCTTCTCCACCCCGCTGCTCTACCTCAAGGGATTCCATGCTCTTCAGGGGTATCGGGTGGCCAACTGGCTGTGGCGTCAGGGACGCCGTGCCCTGGCGCTCTATCTGCAAAACCAGATCTCCGTGGTGTTCGGCGTGGATGTACACCCGGCCGCCCGCATCGGCAAGGGCATCATGTTTGACCATGCCACCGGTATCGTGGTCGGCGAAACCGCCGTCATCGAGAACGACGTCTCCATCCTTCAGAGTGTGACTCTGGGGGGGACCGGCAAGGAGAGTGGCGATCGTCACCCCAAAATCCGGGAAGGGGTGATGATAGGGGCGGGGGCCAAGGTCCTCGGCAACATCGAGGTGGGCGTCGGCGCCAAGATCGGTGCCGGCAGCGTGGTGATCAACCCGGTGCCGCCTCACACCACGGTCGCTGGCGTGCCCGCCAGGATTGTGGGCCGCCCCGAGTGCGACAAACCTTCCCTGGACATGGATCAGTGCCTCTGATCCCCTGACCGAGGCCGTTGTATGGTCAAGCGCTGGTCAGGCTTTCTGATCCTGGGGATGTGGCTGCTCAACCTGCTGCACCTTTATCTGGACTTCTCCCCCTGGCCCGCCGCCATCGCGGCCTGGGCCGCCTCCCTGCTCACCTGGCCCTGGCTGGTGGGTGCCGCACGGCGCCAGGCGCTGGCCCTCTACGGCGCGGCGCTCCTGCTGCTGCTCTTTTCCTGGTGGCGGGGGGCCAGCCTCAGCCCAGGTGACTGGCTCTTGCCGAACATCAACATGCTGACCATGTTTGCCGCAGTGAGCACCCTCAATCTGGCTACCTCCGGCCTCTTGACCGGCACCGCCTCCTGGTCCGGTCGCAAGGGGCTGTGGAGCACCATGGCCAGCCTCAATCTGCTGGGGGCCGTCATCAATCTTTCGGTGCTCTTCATCATCGGCGATCGGCTGGAGCGCAACGGGACGCTGGAGCGGCGTCAGGTCATGGTGCTGAGCCGGATCTTCTGTGCGGCTGCATTTTGGTCCCCCTTCTTCGTCGCCATGGCAGTTGCCCTCACCTATGCACCGGGTCTGCAACTGGGCAGCATACTGCCTTTTGGCATACTGGCGGCTTTGCTGGCCATGGGGCTGACGGCCTGGCAGGTAGAGCGACTCGGCGTGGAGACCTTTGAAGGTTATCCGCTGCGGCTCCAGACCTTGGGGCTACCGGTGACCCTGGCACTGCTGGTGCTGGTGATCCACCGTTTCTGGCCCGGACTCAGCATTCTGGCGGTGATCGCCCTGGTGGCGCCCTTGCTGGCCTTGCTGTTCATGCCGCAAGCGGGGCGAGGGGCTGCTCTCAAGCGCCAGGTGGTTGAGCGCTTCCCGGCCATCGGTGGCCAGCTTGTGCTGTTTCTGGGGGCCGGCCTGCTGGCGGCTGGCATCAACAGCGCGCTGTCAGTACTGGACTTTGGCAGTGGCCACGGCCTGCCGCTGTTCAACCACTTCGGCTGGCTGGAAGCCTGTCTGACCCTGCTGCTGATCTTCCTGGTGGCCATAGTGGGCGTGCATCCTCTCATCAGCATCTCGGGGGTGGCGCCGCTGCTCTGGCCGCTGGCACCGGATCCCAGCCTGCTTGGCATGTGCTTCCTCATGGGGTGGGGGCTGGCGACCGGGACGAGCCCGCTCTCCGGCTCCAATCTGGCGCTGGCGTCCCGCTACAACCTGAGCGCCGGGCTGCTGCTGCGCTGGAACCTGCTCTACGGCCTGTTGATGTACGCCGTGGCCTGTCTGATGATGGGGAGCTTCATCGCCTTGCATGGCTGATGACGGCATCGGCAGGAGGGCGGGTTGTGCCACGGCGGACGCCCGGGATCGAGGTTCCTGCTGCCTGCGAGAAAAACCGACGCATATTTAAGCAATACCAGGCCGCAGGGCGCATTTTGCAACGTGCTGGCTTGTTTGTGCCGAGCGCATCAGGGTATGCTGGCTCCACGCGCTTGAATCGCCCTCTGTGGGGCATCGCAATTGAACATACAGGTATGCATATGTCACTAGAAGTCCTTGAGCAACTCGAATCCAAAGTACAATCCGCCGTCGACAACATCTCCTTGCTGAAGATGGAGCTGGACGAGCTGAAAGAGCAGAACAGCAAGCTGCAAGACGAAAACCACCAACTGCGCAACGAGCACGTTGCCTGGCAAGAGCGCCTGCGTGCCCTGCTGGGCAAGATGGACCAGATGGGCGATGCCATCTGATCCCGTCTAGACTGACCGGAATGAAAGCGGGCCGCTCCTTGAGCGGCCCGCTTGTTTTGGTCTGCCGGGCAATCAGAGTGCCAGTAGCTGTTTGACGGTCTTCTCGATGCCGTCCGCCGCCTCCACAATATTGTTGGCCAGCATGTAGGCAGGGGTGGAGATGACCTTGCGCTCCTGATCCACCACGAATTCGCTCACCGGGCAGTCGAGATGACTGCCACCCATGGCTTCGATGGCGTTGGCGGCGCCCTCGTCGTTGCCAATGGTGGCCAGGGTGCCTGCCCCATAGATGAGCGGGATCATGGCCGGTGCGATGCAGATGTAGGCGGCCGGTTTGCCGGCTCTGGCAAAGCTCTGGCAGGCCTTCAGCACATCCGGCTGGATGCGGCACTCTGCTCCCTTGATGGCGAAGTCACACAGGTTCTTGGCGGCGCCGAAGCCGCCCGGCACCAGCAGGGCGTCGAAGTCGGCTGCATCCAGTTCAGCTGCATCTCTGATCTGGCCGCGGCAGATGCGGGCCGCCTCGACCAGCACGTTGCGGTTCTCTCCCTCGCTGACCTCGCCGGTCAGGTGATTGATGACATGAAGCTGAGGGACATTGGGGGCGAAGCATTGAACGGATGCTCCCTGACGGGCCAGCGCCAGCAGGCTGATGACGGCCTCGTGGATTTCGGCGCCGTCAAACACGCCACAACCACTCAAGATCACGGCCACTTTTTTCATGACAGACTCCTCGTTGTTGAAAATGTGAGCCAGGGTAGATTGTTGTACTTTTGTATGGTTATCGTTCGACCTCCGCTGGTCAAGTCATCTCCCTGTGCTAGGATTGTTTCGTTTTGGATCCTGCCTCAGTACCCCCCTTGAATTTTTTTCCACATTGATCGAGATCATGATGCGTGCGTCATGTTGAGTTTTCATGATCTCAAAGCAATGTTTTAAAAGATATTTTTTGTTTTAATCCACAGCTTTGTCACGGCCGTGATGCAATGGTGCCATTTTTGAGCACAGAGTTATCCACAGCAATATGCCCCACCGGTGCGCCAGAGTGATGGTGGGAGTCCCCTTGGTGTGGTGCGGGCCCTGTGGCATCCTAGCGACTGTTTATTCTTGGCAGGACGATTTTCATGGCCTCTAGCAATCCTCTTATTCTGGTCGACGGCTCTTCATATCTTTACCGCGCCTTCTTTGCCTCGCAGCAGGCCGATCTGCGCACCTCGACCGGCTTGCCTAGCGGCGCCGTCCGTGTCATGGCCAACATGATGCGCAGCCTTCGCAAGCAGTACCCCGACTGCCACGTGGCCGTGGTGTTCGACGCCAAGGGCAAGACCTTCCGCGACGACATCTATCCCGAATACAAGGCAACACGCGCCAGCATGCCGGACGATCTGCGCAGCCAGGTCGTCCCTATCCACCAGATGATCAAGGCAATGGGTTTCCCCTTCCTGATGGTCGAAGGGGTGGAGGCTGACGACGTGATCGGCACCCTGGCTCGTCAGGCGACCGAGAAACAGTTGCCTGTGCTCATCAGCACCGGCGACAAGGACATGGCGCAGCTGGTCTCCGACCATGTCACCCTGATCGACACCATGAAGGATGTGAAGACCGATCGGGAAGGGGTGATCGAGAAGTTCGGCGTACCGCCCGAGCTCATCATCGATTACCTGGCGCTGATGGGGGACAAGGTGGACAACATTCCCGGCATGACAGGTGTCGGCGAGAAGACCGCACTGGCTCTGTTGCAGGGGATAGGCAGCATCGACGAGATCGCCGCCAACCTCGACAAGGTGGCGGCGCTCGGCTTCCGTGGCTCCAAGGCGTTCGCCGACAAGTTCCGCGAGCAGGAAGAGCAGGTGCGCCTTTCCTATGTGCTGGCCACCATCAAGACCGACGTGGCGCTGGAACAGAGCCTGGAAGAGTTGCAGCTTGGCCCCATCGACAAAGAGGCTCTGCTGGCGGTCTATCGCGAGTATGAGCTGCGCAACCTGATCAAAGAGCTGGAGTCCGGTGGCGCTGAGGAGAGCGAAGCTGAAAGTGATGAGGAAGGCGCCGCCCCGGCAGCCGCCATCGAAACCGACTATCGCTGCATCCTGGATGAGGCCGAATTCGACGAGTGGCTGGCACGGTTGCAGGCGGCGCCGCTGTTTGCCTTCGACACCGAGACCACCAGTCTCGACTATATGGAAGCGCGCGTCGTTGGCGTCTCCTTTGCCATCGAGCCGGGCAAGGCGGCCTACGTGCCCTTCGGCCATGATTATCTGGGAGCGCCTGTCCAGCTGAGCGAAGCGCTGGTGCTGGGCAAGCTCAAGCCGCTGCTGGAAGATCCGGCCCGTCTCAAGGTGGGGCAGAACCTCAAGTACGATCGCAACGTGCTGCTCAACCACGGTATCGAGCTGCAGGGTATCGCCTACGACACCATGCTCGAGTCCTATGTGCTCAACTCTACCGCCAGCCGCCACGACATGGATTCCCTGGCCCGCAGGTATCTGAACGTCGAGACCATCTCGTTCGAGGACATTGCTGGCAAGGGGGTCAAGCAGCTCACCTTCAACCAGATCGAGCTGGAGCAGGCGGCTCCTTACGCGGCGGAAGATGCCGACATCACCCTGCGTCTGCATCAGGCACTGTGGGGCAAGCTCTCTGCCGAGCCGGGCCTTGCCAAGGTGTTCAGCGAGATCGAACTGCCGCTGCTGCCGGTGCTGGCGCGGATGGAGCGACTCGGTACCACCATCGAGCCCAAGCTGCTGCATCAGCAGAGCCAGGAGATCGAAGTGCGTCTGGCAGAGCTGGAGAAGCAGGCCCACGAGCTGGCCGGGCAGGAGTTCAATCTCTCCTCGCCCAAGCAGCTGGGTGAAATCCTCTTCACCAAGCTGGGGCTGCCGATCATCAAAAAGACCCCCAAGGGAGCGCCATCCACTGCGGAAGAGGTGCTGGCCGAGCTGGCGGAGACCTATGAGCTGCCGCGTCTGCTGATGGAGCACCGTGGCCTGGCCAAGCTCAAGTCCACCTACACCGACAAGCTGCCGCTGATGATCAAGCCGCAGACCGGGCGGGTGCACACCTCCTATCACCAGGCGGTGGCGGCGACCGGTCGACTGTCGTCCACCGACCCCAACCTGCAGAACATTCCGGTGCGCAACGAACAGGGGCGCCGCATTCGGCAGGCCTTCATTCCGTGCGCCGGTTACAAGCTGGTGGCGGCGGATTACTCCCAGATCGAGCTGCGCATCATGGCCCACCTCTCCGGTGACAAAGGGCTGCTGACCGCCTTTGCCGAGGGCAAGGACATCCACAAGGCGACCGCCGCCGAGGTATTCGGCGTCGCGCTCGATGCGGTGACCAGCGACATGCGTCGCAGCGCCAAGGCGATCAACTTTGGTCTCATCTATGGCATGAGTGCCTTCGGTCTGGCCAAGCAGCTGGGGATCGGTCGCGCCGAAGCGCAGAAGTACATGGATCTCTACTTCGAGCGCTACCCGGGTGTGCTGGAGTACATGGAGCGTACCCGCCAGCAGGCGGACGCCCAGGGCTATGTGGAGACTCTGTTTGGCCGTCGCCTCTATCTGCCGGATATCAAGTCTCGCAACGCGGGCCTGCGCAAGGCGGCAGAACGGGCCGCCATCAACGCCCCCATGCAGGGTACGGCTGCCGACATCATCAAGCGGGCCATGATCAACGTGGATGGCTGGATCCGGGGCATTGAAGACCAGTCGATCCGCATGTTGATGCAGGTGCACGATGAACTGGTGTTCGAGATCCGCGAAGAGAAGCTGGAAGAGTACATCGCCCTCATCAAGGAGAAGATGTCGGGTGCGGCCGAACTGGATGTGCCGCTGGTCGTGGAAGCGGGTACTGGTGACAACTGGGATCAGGCCCACTGATCCTGACCACAGTGATTGGCTAGCTATATAAGCAGAGAAGCCCGGCATCATGCCGGGCTTCCTGTTTGTGGCTGCAGGGTCAGGCCTCTTGCAGGTATTCATCCTTGAGCAGCACATAGTTGTCGGCCGAGATCTTCAGGAAGGCGATCTCGGCCGGCTTGAGAGGGCGGGCCTGCTTGACGGGATTGCCCATATAAAGAAAGCCGGCCTCGAGCCGCTTGCCTGGTGGCACCAGGCTGCCCGCCCCGATCATCACATCGTCTTCAACGATCACCCCATCCAGCAGGATGGCACCCATGCCGACCAGTACCCGGTCGCCTATGGTGCAGCCATGCAGCATCGCCTTGTGTCCGACCGTGACATCTTCGCCGATAAGCAGCGGATAGCCGCCAGGGTTGCTGGCACTCTTGCGGGTCAGGTGCAGCACTGTACCGTCCTGAATGTTGCTGCGCGCACCGATGCGGATATGGTTGACGTCCCCTCTGGCGGCCACCATGGGCCAGATGCTGGCATCGTCGCCGAGCTCGATATCCCCCACCAGGGTGGCGCAGGGATCCACATATACCCGATTGCCCAGTTGCGGGCATTTTCCCTTGTAAGGTCTTAGTCGCAAGTCCATCTTGGCCTCCTTGTTTTCGGCCATTCTAGCAAGACGACACCGGTTTCTGTGGATAAGTTTGTATAAAAGCTGTGCTTGGGTATGAATAACTAAAAAAGTGCCGATTTTTGCAATTTTATTGCAGGGGAGGGGTTGCCAGAACGAATTCGCTCCCTATAATGCGCCTCCATCGACAGGGCAAGCGGCAACGCAAACAAGCAAGTCGGTGCCTCGAAAAAGCCTCGTAAAATAAGGCTTGACTCGAGAAGGCGGTTGAGTAGAATGCCACTCCCGCAGCAGCCAAAAGCTGCGTCGCTCTTTAACAATTTGAATCAAGCAATCTGTGTGGGCACTCACAGCATCGAGCATCAAAAACAATTTTTGATATCAAT
>NZ_JAGKRH010000115.1:0-3463 GCF_017939245.1 Aeromonas sp. PrichA-15
TGGCTGTTTCCGGCAGACCTTAGCCTTGCCAGGCCGTCACCGACTGGCAGCATTTTTAGCATTGTGAAAACAATCGCGATCACATTTCTCTCACGAAATGTTCGTTTATTGGTTTTTCATGTTCTAATATGAGCGAAATCAAACATTGCTGTCATGGCAAACACAAAATAAGAAAGTAGGTGAACATGAGCGAACATTATGATCTGGTCGTCGTCGGCGGCGGCATCAACGGGGTCGGCATCGCGGCAGATGCGGCGGGGCGGGGGCTGAAGGTGGCGCTGTTCGAGGCGAGCGATCTCGCCTCTGCCACCTCGTCCAACTCCAGCAAGCTGATCCACGGCGGCCTGCGCTACCTCGAACATTACGAATTCCGGCTGGTGAAAGAGGCGCTGGCGGAGCGGGAGGTCCTGCTCGGCATGGCTCCCCACATCGCCCGTCCCATGCGTTTTCGTCTGCCCCATCGCCCGCACCTGCGTCCGGCCTGGATGATCCGAGCCGGTCTCTTCCTTTATGACAACCTGGCCAAGCGGGACAAGCTCAAGGGGAGTTGCGGTCTGCGCTTCCTGCCACAGGACGGTCTCAAGAGCGGCATCAACAAGGGCTTTGAATACTCGGACGCCTGGGTCGACGACGCCCGGCTGGTGGTGCTCAATGCCATGCTGGCGCGGGACAAGGGCGCTGACGTGCAGACCCGTACCCGCTGCGTCAAGGCGGTGCGCGGCTCCAAGCACTGGACCCTGACGCTGGAGCGGGAAGGGGGCGAGCAGTTCACCGTCAGCTGCCGTGGTCTGGTCAATGCGGCGGGCCCCTGGGTCAAGACCTTCTATGACGAGAGCCTGAGCGAGAAATCCCCCCGCGGCATTCGCCTCATCAAGGGGAGCCACATGATAGTGCCGCGCATCCATGAGCGCGAAGAGGCTTACATCCTGCAAAACGAGGACAACCGCATCGTCTTCGTCATCCCCTACCAGCAGGACTATTCCCTCATCGGCACCACGGACGTGGAGCACAAGGGCAGCCCGCGGGAAGCCAAGATCAGCGATGCCGAGATCAACTACCTGTGCAAGGTGGTCAATGCCCACTTCACCAGGCAGATAAGCCCGGCAGACGTGGTGTGGACCTATGCCGGGGTGCGCCCCCTGTGTGACGACGAGTCCGATTCACCCCAGGCGGTGACCCGGGACTACACGCTCGAGCTCAGTGGTGAATCCGACGGCGCGCCGCTCTTGTCGGTGTTTGGCGGCAAGCTCACCACCTACCGCAAGCTGGCCCAGGCCGCCTGCAACAAGCTCAAGCCCTGGTTCAGCCAGATGGGAGAGGACTGGACCGCCTCCTGCCGGCTGCCCGGTGGCGAGTTCGACTGCTCGGTGCGTGAACTGGCGCGTGCCTTTGCGCTGGAATTCGACTGGCTCGACGATCGCAGCGCCCTGCGCATCGCCGAAGCCTATGGCGCTCATGCCCGCCTCTGGCTGAAGGAGGAGCGCGGCCAGCACTTTGGCGCCGGGCTGTATGAATCCGAAGTGCGCTATCTCATCGCGCGCGAATGGGCCCACTCCCTGGAGGACATCCTGTGGCGCCGCAGCAAGCTGGGGCTGCGCCTGTCGGAATCCGAACAGCAGCAGCTCGGTGCCTGGCTGCTCGAACACCACCACGCCCTGCCCGAAGCCTGCTGATGACCCACGGCGGGCGGCCTTTGCCGTCCGCCGTCAAACTGCAATAAACCCCTGCTATAACAATTACCTGCATCCTACACACCATAACAACGAGACCTCTTGATGAAGCAACCTCACCGTACCCTGATAGCCCTTGGCCTCGGGGCTGCCCTGGCGCTGCCTGCACTGGCGGCCGACGAAGGCAAAATCGTGATCGCCCACCGTGGTGCCTCCGGTTACCTGCCGGAACACACCCTGGAATCCAAAGCCCTGGCCTATGGCATGGGGGCCGACTATCTGGAGCAGGACCTGGTGATGACCAAGGATGACCAGCTGGTGGTGATGCACGATCACTTCCTTGATGGCATCACGGACGTGGCCGAGCGCTTCCCCGGCCGGGCCCGCCCGGACGGTCGCTACTATGTGGTGGATTTCACCCTGAACGAGGTGCGCTCCCTGCGCATGACCGAGCCGTTCCAACTGGTGGACGGCAAGCAGGTGCCGGTCTATCCGGCGCGCTTCCCGCTGTGGAAGTCGAGCTTCAGGATCCACACCTTCCAGGAAGAGATCGAGATGATCCAGGGGCTCAACAAGAGCACCGGCAAGCACATCGGCATCTACCCGGAGATAAAAGCTCCCTGGCTGTTCCGCCACGAAGGCAAGGACATCTCCAGGGCGGTGCTCAAGGTACTGAAGGAGTACGGCTACACCAGCAAGAACGACAAGGTCTATCTGCAGTGTTTCGATGCCAACGAGCTCAAGCGCATCAACAGCGAACTGATGCCCGCCATGGGTATGGACTTGAAGTTGGTGCAGTTGATGGCCGAGACCGACTGGAACGAGACCATGGTCTACGATGCCAAGGGCAAGGCGACCCCCTACAGCTATGACTGGATGTTCAAGCCGGGGGCCATGAAGACCATCGCCACCTATGCCGAGGGAATCGGTCCCTGGAAACCCATGGTGGTGACCGAGCCGGGCACTCCCGGCAAGCCGGTCTTCACCGGCATGGTGAAAGAGGCCCACGCGGCCGGTCTCAAGGTGCATCCTTATACCTTCCGTCAGGATGAGGGGCAGATCCCGGCCTATGCGAAAGACTTCACCGACCTGCTCAACATCTTCCTCTACCAGGCCGATGTGGATGGGGTATTCAGCGACTTCCCCGACAAGGCGGTCGAGGCTATCAAGGCCCACGGCAAATAATAAAAGAAGAGCAACACGGGAATGCAAGCGGGGCCAGGTGTCCCGCTTTTTTGTGCCCGGCATTATCGCCGGGATGAGGGGCCGGATAAGGGGCCATGAGAGGGGGCAGAGAGATGATATTGAAATGGATGGGTGTAATCTAAAGTTTACGATTTGGGGCTGATCTGGCCTCGCGAGTCGCTACTTTTGAGTTGTTTCACTCTGCTTTCTTGGTCATTTATCCATCTATCAGCGCGCAAAGACGCTAGTTTCACTTGATTGTTTGTTTTTCCTTGGTAAGGTGGGGGCGGTTGCGTAACAAAGTGCTGACTTGTGTAAACATAAATGAACGATCGGCGCCCTTGGCTTGAAACAGTAGAGAGAATGAGAAAATGCAAAGAGATCCCCTGAACAACATCCATATCCAGTCCGAACAAGTGATGATCACGCCTGCCCAGCTCAAGGAGAAACTGCCCATCTCCGATCGCGCGCTGGCATTCGTGCAAGGGGCCCGCAATACCATCGCCGACATCATCCACCGTCGCGATCACCGCCTGCTGGTGATCTGTGGTCCCTGCTCCATCCACGACATGGACGCTGCCAAAGAGTACGCAACCAGACTCAAAGCG
>NZ_JAGKRH010000116.1:0-24411 GCF_017939245.1 Aeromonas sp. PrichA-15
TACCCGATGCACACGAGTGTGCTGGAAGGGGTGAACAACAAGATCAAAGTGATAAAGCGCATGGCATATGGATTTAGGGACTCAGAATACTTTTTTCTGAAAATCAAGGCGGCCTTCCCCGGAAAGCCGCGATGAACCTTTTTTATTGCCGGGGCGGTGCGATCAAACGCGCCCCCTGAGGGATTGCGGCATTGGTTTGCACCATCGGGTGACATAAGGAGATCCCATGAAATGTATCGGTCTGCTGGGTGGCATGAGCTGGGAGTCCACCGTCAGCTATTACCAGGCCCTCAACCGGGGGGTACGCGAGCGGCTCGGCGGTCTGCACTCGGCGCGGGTGCTGCTGAGCAGCGTGGATTTTGCCGGGATAGAGCGGTTGCAGCACGCCGGTGACTGGCCCGCCACCGCCCGTCTGCTGGCGGCCGAGGCCAGGGCCATCCAGGCCGGTGGCGCCGATTTTCTGCTGATCGGGACCAACACCATGCACAAGGTGGCGCCGGAGATCGAGGCCGCCATCGACATTCCCCTGCTCCACATCGCCGATGCCACGGCCCATCGCCTCCAGGCCGACGGGGTGACCCGGGTAGGCTTGCTCGGCACCCGCTTCACCATGGAGCAGGATTTCTACAAGGGGCGGCTCCAGGAGCGCTTCGGGCTGGAGGTGCTGGTGCCTGAAGACGCTGCACGGGAGCGGGTGCACCGCATCATCTATGACGAGCTCTGCCTCGGCGACATTCGCGAGTCGTCTCAGGCCGAGTATCTGGCCATCATCGCCGATCTGGCACAGGCCGGTGCCCAGGCGGTGATCCTGGGTTGCACCGAAATCGCCCTGCTGGTGGGGGCGTGCCAGGCCGCCGTGCCCCTCTATGACACCACCGCCATCCACGCCGAAGCCGCGGTGACGCTGGCCCTTGCCTGATGTGGTGCAGGCGGGGTGAGGGGGCGCCCCTCTCGGCGCCCCGCCTGTTTTTTCCTCCTTTCATAACTGTGAGTCAGCCTTCATTTCAGCAGGGCTGAAGCCGTTTTTATTGTCAATCGGCTCACATTTCCTCTTTTTGTCTCTTGAGTCCGGGGCGTCAGACGCCTAGTTTTCGATCACTGAAACGATTCAGCTTTCACAAAAACAAGAGACACGAGGATAAATCCATGTTGAAGAAACTCTCCATTGCCGTGCTGCTCGCCCTGGGCGCCACCGCGGGTCACGCCGCCGAATTTCTGCTGACCGACTCCCAGCAAGGGTTGGATGTGGGGGACTGGAAGATCACCAGCGAGAAGCTAGGCATCAAGAGCCCGGTTCCCTTCACCATCGAGAAGAAACGCCTGCACGGCGGCCGCCAGGAAGGGGTGGATCTGCTCATCGTCGACAACGGCGTCATGAAGATCACCCTGGTGCCGACCCGCGGCATGGGGATCAAGGAGGTCAAGGCGGCGGATCTGCGCCTCGGCTGGGATTCACCGGTCAAGGAGGTGGTCAATCCCGCCTTCATCGATCTCGAGAGCCGTGGGGGCCTCGGCTGGCTCGACGGCTTCAACGAGATGCTGGTGCGCTGCGGCTACGAGTGGACGGGTCATCCCGGAGTGGATGACGACGGCCGCCTCAAGAGCCTCCATGGCCGGGTGCAGAACATTCCCGCCTCCGTGGTCAGCGTGACCGTGGACGAAGAGCCGCCCTATGCCATCCACGTGCTGGGCCGGGTGGACGAGCGCACCTTCAAGATGAGCGAACTGGTCACCTGGACCCAGCTGAGCGTGGTGCCCGGTCAGGCGGAATTTGCCCTGCAGGACAAGCTGACCAACCACGCGGACTACGAGAACGAGTACCAGATCATCTATCACGGCAACTTCGGGGCCCCCATTCTGGAGGAGGGTGCCAGGGTGAGCACGCCGGTGAAGCAGATCTCCCCGTTCAATGACTACGCCAAGGCCGGACTCAAGGGTTGGCAAACCTATCTGGGGCCCACCAAGGGCTTCGACGAGATGGTGTTCAACCTGGTGCCCTACAGCGACGCCGACGGCAATACCCTGGCAGTGCTGAACAACCGGGCCGGCAACGCCGGAGTGGCGGTGGGCTACAACATCAGACAGCTGCCGGTGCTGACCCTGTGGAAGAACACCGACACCCGGGCCCAGGGCTATGTGACCGGCATCGAACCCGGTACCAGCTATGCCTACAGCACCAAGTACCAGCGCCCGCTCGGGCTGGTCCCCAAGATCCAGCCGGGGGAGACCAAGACCTTCGATCTGACCTATCGCCTGCTGCAAAATGCCGACGAGGTGAAGCAGGCCCTGGCCCAGGTGGAGAAGATCCAGGGCGGTCGGGCCACCGAGCTGCGCGAGCAACCCCTGGTCAAGCTGCCATAAGGGAGAGACGCCCAGCAAAAAGCCGCTCCATGAGCGGCTTTTTCATATCAGGCCCGTCGATCAGACGTGGCTGTACATGGCTTCTATCTCGCGCTGGTACTTGGCCTCGATGATCTTGCGGCGCAGCTTCATGGTGGGGGTGATCTCCCCGAGCTCCATGGAGAAGGCGCTCGGCAGCAGGGTGAACTTCTTCACCTGCTCGAACTTGGCCAGCTCCTTTTGCAGATCCTGAATGCGGGCCTCGAAGAACTCCATCACTCGGGAGTGGCGCAGCAGCTCGGTCTTGCACTGGTACTGCAGGTTGATGGAGCGGGCGTACTCCTCCAGGGACTCGAAGCAGGGCACGATGAGCGCCGACACGAAGTGGCGGGCATCGGCGACGATGGCAATCTGCTCGATGAAGCGATCCTTGCCGAGGGTCCCCTCGACCAGTTGCGGCGCCACGTACTTGCCGTTGGAGGTCTTCATCAGCTCCTTCAAGCGCTCGGTGAAGTAGATGTTGCCCTCGTCATCCAGCTCGCCTGCATCGCCGGTGCGCAGGAAGCCATCCTCGGTCATCACCTCGGCGGTGGCCTCCGGCTTGTTGTAGTAGCCACGCATCACGGTGGGGGCGCGCACCAGCAGTTCGTTGTTCTCGCCGAGTTTCACCTCGATGCCGTTTAGCGCCGTGCCGATGGAGCCCAGCCTGAACTGGGTGTCTTCATAGCAGCAGACGGTGGCGGTGGTCTCGGTCATGCCGTAGCCGTACTTGAGGTTGAGCCCCATGGCCTGGAAGAAGAGATTCACCTCGTCCGCGAGACGGGCGCCCGCCACCGGCAGGAAGCGGGTGCGGCCGCCGAAACGGGCGCGCAGCTTGCGAAACACCAGGCGCTCGGCAAGCCAGAGCTGGCCATAGAGCAGGGGAGAGGCGGACTTGCCCGCCTGACGGGTGGCGACCATCTGCTTGCCCACCCGGGTGGCCCAGCCGAACAGGGCGCGGCGCAGGCGCGGCGCCTGGGCGACCTTGGCCTGGATCATGGCGTAGGCCTTCTCGTAGAGGCGGGGCACGGCGCACATCACGGTGGGCTTCACCTCGCCGATGACATCCATCACCTTCTGCGGGTCGCGAATGTAGACGTTCTCGGCGCCGCAATAGAGCACGTAGTAGCTCCAGGCGCGCTCGAACACATGACTCAGCGGCAGCATGCAGAGGGAGACATCCTGCTCGCTGAGGTCGAGGCGAGCGTCATGCATCTCGAAGCAGGCGGCCATGTTGGCGAAATCGAGCATGACCCCCTTGGGTTCGCCCGTGGTGCCCGAGGTGTAGATGAGGGTCAGCAGGTCGTCCATGCGGTAGTGGCGCTCGCGCTCGCGCAGCACTTGCTCGCTGGGTTGGTGGTTGCCGGAGACGAGGAAGGTCTGGAAGTGGCTGGCCGAGGCGCAGCCGCGCAGATCGACGGTGCCGTCCAGGGCGACGATGTGGCTTATCTCGCCGCTGTCGATGAGGTGCAGCGCCTGATCGAACTGGGGCTGCTCCCCCACGAACAGCATCCTGATGCCGGCATCCTTGACGATGTAGCGCAGCTGATCGAGGGTGCTGGTGGGGTAGATGGGCACGCTGACGCCGCGGGCGGCCAGGATGCCGAGGTCGGCCTGGGTCCACTCGGGCATGTTGCGGGCATAGATGCCGACCATCTCGCCGGACTGGTGGCCCGCCCGGATCAGTCCCTGGGCGCAATAATCCATGGCCTGACCCAGGGTTCGCCAGCCGATGGCGCGCCACTGGCCATCCTGCTGGACGCGCAGGGCGGCCTTGTTGCCAAGGCGGGCAATACGCTCGCGCATCACTCTAACCAGATGAAACTGCGACATCTCACGCATCCTCAAGTAACAGTTGTGCGCCCGCAGGGGCACCAAAATCGGGGCTGGAGTTTAAACTCTAACATTACAGCTTACAAGTGTGCGCCATTTGTCCTGGATCACAAAGTCGTCAACCAGATGAGAGTGAGGCATGATAGGGGGCAGGGATCGGATTCATTCAGGGAGTTGCACCATGAATATCGGGATCAAGAGCCTGTTCACCGGCGTGTTGCTGCTGTTGGCGGGGGCAGGCGCCCTCTGGTATCTGCTGGGGGGGGCGGGGGAGCAGGATAATCCCTGGCTGAGTGGCGCCGAGGGCTATGAGCAGGCGCAGCGGCTGGCGCTGAGGGAAGGATACCCCTTGCTCTACGTGATCGAGCGCGCCAAGTGCCGACGCTGCAAGGCGCTGAATACCAGGCTGTGGCGTGCCCCCGAGATGCAATCCGCCCTGGCGGGGCTGGTGAAGGTGCGACTCAACCCGGATGCGGGGGATGGTAGCGAGCACATTCTGCGCCGCTTCCCCCAGGTTGCGACGGCCCCTGGCATCTATGTCCAGCGACCGGGTGAGCCGCTTCGCCCCATCAAGATCGCGGTGGATATCGAACAGATCTGGATGCCCGGCGTCACCTATGGTCGCGGCTTCTTCATGCCCCTCTCGGGAGCCGCCTTCGAGGCCGTGCTGAGGGTGACCCTGAGCCTGGAAGACCCCTCCATCGACAACGCGCCCCTGCCCTGAGGGGGAAGCGAAGAGGGGGAGTCAGGGAGGTCAGAGGGGGGCGTCCGCTGACGGCGGTCTGCTGCGGGTTGTCAGCCGAAGTCGAACAGACGGGACATCAGCACGGCATCCTCCCTCTCCTGCCCGGTGCCATAGTAGTCGGCGCGGCGGCAATATTCTGCAAACCCCTCGCTCTCGTAGAGGTTGATGGCGGTGCGGTTGCCGGCCCTGACCTCCAGGAACCAGGCCTCGGCCTTGCCGGCCTTGCTGCGGGCCAGGTACTCCCTGAGCAGCGCCCGCCCCAGCCCCTTGCCCTGAAAATCGGGATGCACGCAGAGATTCATCAGGGAGCTGTCTCCCGCCACCAGATCCGAGATGTAGAAACCGGCCGGTCGTCCGTCCACCAGCATCAGGCCGTTGAGATAGCGCGGCCCGAAGCAGGAGAGCAGGTTGGCCTGGCTCCAGGGCTCCTGGTGGGCGGCCTGCTCGATGGGGTAGATGGCTTCGAAGTCCGATTCGAGCAGGGGGCGAAAGTGGGGCAAGAGGTCAGACATGGTCACTCCGGACGGGATTCAGGCTTGCGATGGACACCATGGCCGTGCCATGGTCGTGAGCATCAAGGGGTGTGGCGCTGCCGGCACTGCTGCCAGAGGGCGCGCTTGTGCGCCCCATCGGGCTTGAGCGGGCAGACCAGGGCATCGGGCCAGCGAGGGTCCGGCGCCGTCAGCCAGAGCAGGGGCGAAGTGGCCCCCGCGGGCAGGGAAGGCATCTCGGACAGCAGGGAGACCTCGTCCGTGCCAAGGCCGAGCCAGCGGCAGATGTCCCCGAACAGGGAGGGCGCGGGCAGCGTCTCTGCCAGCAGCCAGAGCTTGCCGGTCGGCAGAGGGGCAGTCTCCTGCGGGGCCAGCACCTCGTCGGCGGGCGTGTTTGCCGGCTGCGCGGCGCCGTCGGGGCTGGTGCCTCCCGCCAGGAGTCGGCCTCTTTGTTGCCAGAGGGGGATGCCCATGCGGGCCAGAATGCGCTGGCGCAGCGGGTCCAGCAGGGGATCTTGCATGGCGAAGGCTCACTCTTGATCTGCGTTGGGGTAAATAATGATGCGCAGAGTACACTCTCGCGGGATTTGCTGCACCCCGGACGTGCGCTTTTCGCCCTGTGGCGATGGCAAACGAGCGCCCCCCGGGGGCAGAGATGACAGACAATGAGAGTGGGGCGGGGCCAGAGGCCGGACCCCGTCACCACGGATGACCTATCAGCTTCGGAACTGTGCCTATGCCGCCTTTAGCCCAGAATACTGTTCGTGCCACCCCCATTCATGAGCGCCTGCCACGGCTCCTTTCCGCCCTTGGTGAGGGACTGTATGAGCGCCAGGATGCCCTGCGGCTCGGCCTGCTGGCGGCCCTGAGTGGCGAGAGCGTCTTTCTGCTGGGCCCCCCGGGCATCGCCAAGAGCCTGATCGCGCGGCGCCTCAAGCTGGCGTTTCAGGATGCCCGCCATTTCGAATACCTGATGACCCGTTTCAGTACGCCGGAGGAGGTGTTCGGCCCCCTCTCCATCCAGGCGCTCAAGGAGGATGGCAAGTACCTGCGGTTGACCAGCGGCTACCTGCCGGAGGCCGAGGTGGTCTTCCTCGACGAGATCTGGAAGGCGGGCCCCGCCATCCTCAACACCCTGCTCACCGCCATCAACGAGCGGCAGTTTCGCAACGGCGACAGCCAGCACCCCATTCCCATGCGGCTGCTGGTCACCGCCTCGAACGAGCTGCCTGCCCCGGACAGCGGGCTGGAGGCGCTCTACGACCGCATGCTGGTGCGGGTCTGGATGGACAGGGTGCAGGAGAAATCCAACTTCCAGGCCATGCTGGCGAGCGATGGCCAGTCCCATCAGAACCTGACCCCCTCGGTGCAGATTCGGGGGGAAGAGTACGACGCCTGGCAGGATGCCATCGAGCAGGTGCGCCTGCCGGACGCCTGTTTCGAACTCATCTACCAGCTGCGCCAGCAGCTCGACAGTCAGCTCGGGCACGGCTGCTATGTCTCGGATCGGCGCTGGAAGAAGGCGGTGCGGCTCATCAAGGCGAGCGCCTTCTTCAATGGCCGCGATGAGGTGGCTCCCCTGGATCTGCTGCTGTTCAAGGATTGCCTCTGGCACGACGAGGCTTCCCGCACCGCGCTGCTGGAGATGATCGGCGAGTTTTCCCGCCTCTACGGCTACCAGCAACTGGCGCTGACCCGGGAGCTGCTCTCCCTGCGCGAGCAGTTCAAGCAGTTGCAGGGGGCGGTCGCCCTGCGCATCGGCTGCAAGGCGGTCAAGCGCAAGCAGTGGTTCGGCCGCCGCGCCCGCGGCACCGAACTGCCGCTGGCCAAAGCCAGGCCGTTCGGCAAGCTGGTGCACTTCCAGCTGCTCACCCCGGCGCCCCTGGATGGCAGCGATCCCGAGCGCCTCACCGGCACCCTCACCTTTGATCGCACCCTGCTCTCTCACTGGCACCCCACCGGGGAGGCGCTGGTGGGTTGGCCCCTCGGCAACCCCAAGGAGGGGCACTACGAGCTGGTGCTGGACGAGCAGTTGCGGCTGCACGTGCTGGATATCCAGCGCCAGCCCGTGCCCCTGATGCTGGTGGAGCGCACCCCCATCCCCGAGGTAGTGATGGCCCCCTGGCTGTCGGCCCTGGACGACCTGACGGGCCAGGTGAACCGGGTGCTGCAAAACCTCAAGGGCCAGCGCAACCTGTTCGACCGTCACCAGCCCCATCTGTTCGTGGGGGACCACTGGCTGCGTCAGGTGGAGGACAGCTTCTTCGTGCTGAGCCGGGACCTGGAGCGGCTGGGGGCCGAGCTGCAGCAGTGGCGGGATCGTCTGCCTCTTCTCGATGCACAGGGGTGACGTCGCGTCTGACGTGGGGCTGGTGAAATAAACAGGATGAAAAACATGTTTAGTCAGCATGATATTCCATCACATCTCAACGCCCGGGGTGGCCCATGCTAGAGATCGGCATGATGGACCTGGGGCTGCTCATGGGGGAGGGGGAGCTGGCGGGGGAGATGGCGCTGCTGCTTGCCTCCACCCCCAAGATCTCCGAGTTCCTGAAGCGCTCGCCCCTGCAGGGGAAGCTGCTCAGAAAGCGAATCCAGACCTGGAGCGAACAGCTTGGGGAGGAGATGCGCCACAAGCCGGTGCCGGTGGCCCTCGAGCGGGAATACCTGCTCTATCAGGCCCACCGGCAACTGCCCCTGCCGGAGCTGGTGGGGCGCCTGCCCGCCCTGCTGGAAGCCCTTGAGCAGCACAGCCCTTTTGCGGGGGATGCCCGCAGCCTGGTGCGCCAGATAGTGGCCCAGCCCACCGAGGGGCTGCGCCAGCTCTTCATCGAGAAGTGGCGCGCCAGCCTGGTGGGCAGCCTGTTGCAGTTGCAGCAGCAGATAGCGGAGGCGGAGCGGGAGAAGCAGCGCCAGGAGATAGAGGATCAACTGCTGGCCAACCGGACCCTGGCCGATGCCCTGGATCCGCACCAGATCTCCGCCGGGGGGCTCTGGGATCTGGCCCAGGGGAGCTGGCACAAGCGCAGCCTGGCGCTGGTGAAGCAGTACGCCCGCATGTTGCAGCAGGAGCCTCTGCTCGCGGAGATTGCCGCCCTGCTTGGGCGCAGCGAGCGGGAGCGGCGCAGCGAGGACAGGACGCTGCCGCCGGTGCCTGTGCACGAGCTGGAGGAGGTGCAAAGTGACGATGTGCCCGACGATCTGGTGGGGGTGCACCCGGCCAGCGATCTGATGCGCCTCCTGCCGAGCGAGGCGGTGATGCTGGCGCTGCCGGAGCTGGAGCTGGAGTTCTATCGCCGTTATCTGGAGCGGCGCCTGCTGAGCTACCAGTCGCGGGGCACCCTGCCGCGCCAGCGTCTGATGCTGCGCTCCCCCGAGCAGGGAGGGCAGGAGGTGCAGCCGCGGGGCCCCTTCATCGTCTGCGTCGATACGTCAGGTTCCATGGGGGGCTATCCGGAGGAGTGCGCCAAGGCGCTGTTTCTCGCCCTGCTCAAGGGGGCGATGGAGGAGAAGCGGGGCTGCTATCTGATGCTCTTCTCCACCGAGGTGGTGACCCTGGAGATCACCGCCGACACCGGGCTTGAGAAGGCGGAGCGCTTTCTCTCCATGAGTTTTCACGGGGGGACCGATCTGGTGCCCTGCCTGGAGCAGGCCCTGACCCAGCTCGAACAACCCGCCTTTGCCAAGGCCGACGTGCTGGTGATCTCCGACTTCATCGCCCAGAACCTGCCCCACGCCCTGCTCGAGCGGATGAACCGGCGACGGGCGCAGCAGACACGCTTCCATGCGGTCGCCATGTCCCGTCACGCCAAGGCGGCCATTTTGCGGGTGTTCGACAACAGCTGGCTGCTCGATTGCGGCCTGCGTGGACGCCTGCTGCGGCGCTGGCAGCGCCATTGAGGGCGCTCAGGCTCAGAGCGTGGGCCTGTGGTAGAGGCCCCGTTCGTTGACCTGCTCCTGATCCAGCAGCGGCTGACCGCTTGGCTGGGCAATGTAAAAACCCCGCTTGCCGCTGCGCTTGACCCTGTACATGGCCTGATCCGCCCGGGCCAGCGCCGCGCCGAAATCGTCCTGGGGCCGGATGGCCGCAATTCCCATGCTCAGTCCCACCGAGGCGTCCCCGTTGGGCAGCTCGAAGGGGGTGGCGATGGCATCGATGCACTGGCGGGCGAGGTTGCTGGTGCGGGGATCGTCGCACGCCCAGGGCAGCAGCAGCACGAACTCGTCCCCGCCGATGCGCCCCAGCCGTACCTCCTCGCCGCAGCAGTGGCGAAGGCGCTGGGCAAGGGAAACCAGCAGTTCGTCACCTGCCCGGTGGCCCAGGTTGTCGTTCACCAGCTTGAAGTCATCGAGATCGATGAAACAGATGGCCTGGTACTCCCCGGGAAAGTGGCGGTGCAGCGCGGTGCGGTTGAACAGGCCGGTGAGGGGATCCCGGTGGGCAAGCTGGGCGAGCTGCTGCTCGTACTCCTTCTCGTGGGTGATGTCGATGTGGGTGCCCATCACCCGGACGGGGTTGCCCTGATCATCCCGCTCCACCACCCGGCCCCGGTCCAGCACCCAGGTGGTCTTGCCATCCTTGGCGATCATGCGGTGCATCGCCTGATAAAACGGGCTCTTGCCCTCCAGATGATCGAAGAAGGCCTGCAGCACCTGCTCCCTGTCCTCCGGGTGCAGGTGGGCGCGCCAGACGTCGAAGTGGGCCGACAGCTCCTTGGGCTGGTAACCGAGCATGGAGCCCCAGCGCCGGTTGAAGATGATGAGTTTGCCGGTGGGCACATGGTTCTGCCAGATGCACAGGCCGGTGCCGTCCATGGCTGCGTCCAGCTTCTCCCGCGCGTCATCCGCGATGCGTTTGAGACGCTCGTTCTCCAGCAACAACCTGTCGTAAGCCTCCCTCAGCTCCTCGTAGGTCATTCCTCATCCCTTCCCCTGTTCGAAAGCATATATAGTCGATGCACTCTACTCCTTCTGTAAAGAAGGGGATAGGGGAGGCTCTCGTCCGATATGAGGCGTTTTCCCACCCTCTGACGGCTGTGCGCCCAGAGTCTGTGGGGATATGATGACAGCGATGAGCGTGGCGTCCGGCCGGTGAAGAGGAGAAAAAGTCCGCATGAAGATCCTGATGGGATGTGGCCTGTTGCTGTGGCTGGGGGTTGCCCTGGCCCAGGCGGCGCCACTGGCCGGGCACGAGTTGCAGCTGGCGTTGCAGCAGCTGGAAGAGTCGGCGATGCCGGTGCAGGTGTTTCGCGAGCGCGTCGCCGCCCTGGTTGCCGGACAGGCACACTATCCGCCCGAGGTGCAGGGGCGTCTTGCCCGGCTGCAGTGCTGGGCCCTGCCGGGTGAACGGGACGAGGAGTTTCGCCGCGCGGTGGCGTTTGCCGAGCAGGGGCTGGCACAGGCCCGTGCCCGCAAGGACAGGGTCACCGAGGTGGGGTTGCTCGCCTGTCGCGGCTATCACCGGCAACTGCTCGGCAACATGGCCGGGGCCGGGGAGGATTACGACGCCGCCCTGACCCTGGCTCGCCGGCTCGGGGATGAGCGTCAGCGTGCCGACATCCTGAGCCTGCGGGGGGAGATGTACTCCTACCAGGGGGAGCTGGCGGAGGGGCTGATGGATCTCATCGATGCCCACCAGCGATACGAGGCGCTCGAGCTGGAGGCCAAGGGGCGCGAGGTGCTCGCCAATATTGCCAATGCCTATCGCAGGATGGGGCTCTATGAGCGGGCCGAGAGCTATTTCAAGGAGCTGGAGCACGACTACCGGCAGCTCGGGGTCGAGGAGTACCTGGTGGACATTCACAGCCAGCAGGGGCTCCTCTACATCGACACCGAAGAGTACGACAAGGCGCTGCCCCTGATGGCCGAAGCGGAGCGTTACTATATGGGATCAAACCAGGAAGGGGTCCTGGCCTGGAGCCGGATAGAGCTGGCCACTATCCTGCAGAAACAGGGCAAGCCGGACCAGGCCATGATCAAGCTCGATCAGGCGGCAGCCTCCCTTCATCAGGGGGAGGGGGCGGACAGCGTCACCCTGGGCCACTGGAACCTCGTCATGGCCGAGGTCCTCGAGGCCCTGAACCGACCCGGCGAGGCGCTGCGGCACCTGGACGAGGCCGAGCCCATCTTTACCCGGGAGCAGAACCTGCGCTTCCTCGCCCGGGTGCATGAGACACGGGCCCGGGTGCTGGAGCGTCAGGGGCACATCCAGTCGGCCCTCACCAGCCTCAAGACCTATGTCGAGACCCGCCAGGCCCTCGAGCTCAGATTGCGGGAACAGCGCTCCTTGCAGATGCGTTTCGAGTTCGATCTCGCCCGCAAGGAGCTGGAAAACCAGACCCTCAGGTCCCAGCAGCAGTTGCAGGCGGAGAAACTCAAGCAGTTGCAGGAGCGGCGCTACTGGCAATACCTGGTGGTGGCCCTGCTGGTGGTGGTGATGGGCACCCTGGTGGTGCACCAGCGCGGGCGAACCCGCAAGATGCAGCGCCTCGCCATGACGGACGAACTGACCGGCATCCACAACCGGCGCCAGATCCAGGCCAAGGGGCGCAAATGGTTCACCCAGGCGCGGGAGGAGGGCAACCCCCTGTGCGTGCTGCTGCTGGATGTGGATCACTTCAAGAAGGTGAACGACCAGCTTGGCCACCACGTGGGGGACAGGGTGCTCACCGCCGTGGCCCAGTGCATCGAGGAGCAGTTGCGCAGCCTCGACAGGGTGGGGCGCAACGGCGGCGAGGAGTTTCTGGTGCTGCTGCCGGATACCCTCCTGGGCGAGGCCGTCGAGGTGGCGGAGCGGATCCGCCTCGCCGTCGCCTGCCTCGAGATTGAGGGAGTGCCTGCGGATCACCCCATCCACATCAGCATCGGCTGCGCCCAGTACAAACCCGAGGATGACAACCTGGGCGAGCTGGTACGCCGGGCCGACGAGGCCATGTACCAGGCCAAGCTGGCGGGGCGCAACCGGGTGATGACGGCCCGGTGAGGCCGACCCCGGGCCCCCGTGATAGCGGGCTGGGTATTTTTCACTCGCGCGGGTATAATGCCGCGCAATTTTGCTTTGATCCGGGGCCAGACCCATGTAATGCAACGCGCTTCTCCTGTCTCCACCGGCGGTCACTGACCCGCCCGCGTGGTGTCGTTGTCTGCATGGGCGCCCTGATTCCAAGGTGCTGTCCCGCATTTTTCCCACGGTGGCTCCAGGCCGCCGCTCAATAGAAGAACGTCGAATTATGTCAGCTGAATTTCTGAGTGAAGTCTCCAAGAGACGCACTTTTGCGATCATCTCGCACCCGGATGCGGGTAAAACCACCATCACCGAAAAGGTCCTGCTGTTCGGACAGGCCATTCAGCGGGCCGGTACCGTCAAGGGCCGTGGCTCGGGCCAGCACGCCAAATCCGACTGGATGGAGATGGAGAAGCAGCGCGGTATCTCCATCACCACTTCCGTGATGCAGTTCCCCTACGCCGACTGCCTGGTCAACCTGCTCGATACCCCGGGTCACGAGGACTTCTCCGAAGATACCTACCGTACCCTCACGGCGGTCGACTGCTGCCTGATGGTCATCGACGCCGCCAAGGGTGTTGAAGACCGGACCCGCAAGCTGATGGAAGTGACCCGTCTGCGGGATACCCCCATCCTCACCTTCATGAACAAGCTGGACCGCGAAGTGCGCGATCCGATGGAGGTCATGGACGAGGTGGAGCGCGAGCTCAACATCATGTGCGCCCCCATCACCTGGCCTATCGGCTGTGGCAAATCCTTCAAGGGTGTCTATCACCTCTACAAGGACGAGACCTATCTCTATCAGAGCGGTCAGGGCCACACCATCCAGGAGAAGCGGGTGGTCAAGGGGTTGAACAACCCCGAGCTGGATGCCGCCATCGGCGACGATCTGGCTGCCCAGCTGCGTGGCGAGCTGGAGCTGGTGCAGGGCGCCTCTCCCGAGTTCGATCACGCTGCCTTCATCGCCGGCGAGATGACCCCGGTCTTCTTCGGGACCGCCCTCGGCAACTTCGGTGTCGACCACATGCTGGATGGCCTGACCGACTGGGCGCCAGCCCCCATGCCGCGCAAGGCCGAGAGCCGCGAAGTGGTGGCGACCGAGGAGAAGTTCTCCGGTTTCGTGTTCAAGATCCAGGCGAACATGGACCCGAAACACCGCGACCGTATCGCCTTCATGCGTATCGTGTCAGGCACTTACTCCAAGGGCATGAAGATGCGTCACGTGCGCATCGGCAAGGACGTGAACATCTCCGACGCCGTCACCTTCATGGCCGGTGACCGTGAACAGGCGGTCGAGGCCTGTGCCGGCGACATCATCGGTCTGCACAACCACGGCACCATCCAGATCGGCGACACCTTCACCCAGGGTGAAGATCTCAAGTTCACCGGCATCCCGAACTTCGCGCCGGAACTGTTCCGCCGCATCCGCCTGCGTGACCCCCTCAAGCAGAAGCAGCTGCTCAAGGGGCTGGTGCAGCTCTCCGAAGAGGGGGCGGTGCAGGTGTTCCGTCCGCTCATCAGCAACGACCTCATCGTCGGTGCGGTCGGTGTGCTGCAGTTCGACGTGGTGGTCTCGCGCCTCAAGAGCGAGTACAACGTCGAGGCCATCTACGAGGCGGTCAACGTCGCCACCGCCCGCTGGGTGGAAGGGACCGACGTCAAGAAGTTCGAGGAGTTCAAGCGCAAGAACGAGGTCAACCTGGCCCTCGATGGGGGTGACAACCTCACCTATATCGCGCCGACCATGGTCAACCTGCGCCTGGCCCAGGAGCGTCACCCGGACGTTCACTTCCGCCAGACCCGCGAACACTGATCACCCCGCCCGCGCACAGCGGGTGGCGGATGACCAGAGAGACCCCGCTTCGGCGGGGTTTTTTGTTATGGGGCGTGTCATTGGAAGGGGCGTAGATCCCCATCCGGGGCTTGATGATTGAATAAAAACCCAGGATAAGTGATTTTAATTTCACCCATAGAGAGGGACATGTCCGTCACCCAACCCGTAAAGGCGCAGTTTGCCGCCTACAATGCCCACGACCTCGACGCCTTCGTGGCCTGCTTTGCCCCGGATTTCAAAGGCTATCGCATGCCGACCGAGACGCCGAGCACAGTCGGCAAGGGGGCGCTGCGGGCCTTCTATGCACAGCACAGATTCAACAACCCGCTGCTCAAGGCCGAGCTGCTGTCACGCACCGTCTTGGGCAACAAGGTGTTTGATCACGAGCTGATCCACGGCCTCTCCCCCGAGCCCATCGAGAGCGTGGCGGTGTTCGAGGTGAAGGAGGGTCTTATCCAGACCGCCTGGTTCTATTTCCCTTCCTGAGCGCCGCGACACGGGCCTGCCGGCGACAAAGCTGGTATAAGAGAAAGTTCCCTGCGGGCATCCCCTGGTCTGCCCGCGTCTGGACAATAACAAGGAGTACACCATGCTTGGACGCATCACCCACCTCTTCCCGCTTTGGGCCCTGCTGTTTTCCCTGCTGGCCTACTGGCAGCCCGAGCCCTTCGTCGGCCTCAAGGGCCAGATAGTGCCGCTGCTGACCATCATCATGCTGGCCATGGGGCTGACCCTCAAACCCCAGAACTTCCTCGACGTGGTGCGCAACAAGAAGGCCATCGGCCTCGGGCTGGTATTGCAGTTCAGCGTGATGCCGCTGGCCGCTCTGCTGGTCAGCCTGTTGCTGGGCTTTGATGCCGAGTTGACCGTGGGCATGGTGCTGGTGGGCAGCGTCGCCGGTGGCACCTCTTCCAACGTGATGTGCTATCTGGCCAAGGGCGATGTGGCTCTCTCCATCACCATGACAGCTCTCTCCACCCTGCTCGGGGTCTTCGTCACCCCCCTGCTGGTGCAGCTGCTGGCTGGCAAGAGCGTCGACGTGCCGGTGCTGGACATGCTGCTGAGCCTGGTGAAGATAGTGCTGATCCCCGTGGTGTTCGGGGTGGTTGCCAATGTCTTCCTCCACTCCCTGACGGCACGTATCGAGCCCGTGCTGCCGCTCGTCTCCATGGCCGCCATCGTCATGATCATCGCCATCGTGGTCGCCCTCAACGCAGGGCAGTTCGCCAGCATCGGCCCCATCGTGGCGCTGGCGGTGATCCTGCACAACGGCATCGGCATTGCGGCGGGCTACTGGGTCAGTCACTGGCTGGGCTTTGAGGAGCGGATCTGCCGCACCGTGGCCTTCGAAGTGGGGTTGCAGAATTCTGGCCTCGCCACGGCGCTGGCCATGAAGTTCTTCACTCCCGCCTCGGCCATGGCTGGTACCCTCTTCTCGGTCTGGCACAACCTGTCCGGCTCGCTGCTGGCCGGGGTCTGGGCCAAGCGACCGCTTTCCCGGCCTGCTGGGACCCTGGAGCAGCGCGCTGGCTGATCAGGGGGCGACAGATGAAACAACAAGGGGCCATGGGCCCCTTGTTGTTGTTTGAGCTAGTCGAGCGCCAGCACCATGCAGATCTCGCAGGCGTCGTGGCCCGTGCAGCCAAGGGGCCCCGGCAGGTGTTCGAAGCCCAGGGATTCATAGAGGGCGGTGGCTTCCCGCAGCACGGCGGTGGTCTCCAGATAGCAGCGCTGGTAACCCAGGGCGCGAGCCTCGGCCAGCGCCTGCAAGACCAGCCGCCGTCCCAGGCCCAGCCCCCGCAGGGCGGGCAGGAAGTACATCTTCTGCAGCTCGCACACATCCGGTGCCCCCGCCAGCGGCGCTATGCCGCCCCCGCCAAGAATGGTGCCGTCCGGCCCCTCAATCACCCAGTAGCGGCTGCGTTCCCCCTGATAGGTCTCGTGGAGAAAATCGAGGTTGGGATCCGCCACCCCGTACCCCTTGTCGGCGGTGAGGCCGTATTCGGCGGAGACGGCGCGCACCACGGCGGCGATCCGGGGATTGTCGGCCGGGGTGATGGGGCGGATGACGAAGCCCTGCTGGCGGCGGGCGCGGGAGAGGGCGCTGCGATAGAGCCGCATGCCCTCCCAGATCTGCTCGCACTCGGCGGGGGAGAGTTGGGCCAGGGCCCCCGCCATGGTCTCGTCCATCTGCCGGTGCAGCTCCTCAAGCTGTGCCTTGCCCGGCTCGGTGAGGCTCGCCTCCTTGCTGCGCCCGTCAGAGGGGTGGGGTTGCCAGGCGATCAGCTCCCGCTCGGCGAGGCGGGCCAGGGGGCGGCTGGCGTTGGATTTGTCGATGCGAAGGCGCTCGGCAAGCTGCTGGTTGGTGGCGGGACCGTTCTCCAGCTCGATGAGCAGGTGGGCCTCCAGTGGGCTCAGGGCCAGCGAGCCGCACTGCTGGGAGAGCATGCCGAGTTCGCGTACCAGTTCCCTCGACAGGGCGCGCAGGGGGCGGGGATCCATGGGGTTGTCTCCTTGTGATGGTATTTGGTTGTTGTGCGCAACCAATACCATCTTTTGGTTGTTGGTGACAACCATTTGCGTGAAAAAGGGCGAAAGGCAGGCAGAAAAAAGGGCCCGGGAGAGGGCCCAAACATTGGAAACCCGCGCGGGGGCGCGGATCCCATCCTTGGTCAGGCAAGGCGCCGGCGAGGGTTAGACCAGCTCGGCCAGCATGGTGTCGGCATAGGGGGTCAGCGCCTCTCCCTGCTTCACCTTGGCGAGGTAGTCCGGGTTGGCGATGAGGGGGCGACCGATGGCGACGAGGTCGAAGCGGTCCGCCTCAATGGCCTCGAGCGCGGTCTCTGCGCTGTAGTTGCCCACTCCCACCAGGTGGCCGTCGTAGCGGGCACGCAGGTAGTCGGAGGCGCGGCCGTCCAGGTAGTCGAAGGTGAGGCTGTCATCGAAGATACCCAGGTGCAGATAGGCCAGAGTACGCTGGTTCAGCTCGGCCAGCAGGTGGTCGAACACGGCGCGATCCCGGGCATCCCCTTCCAGGTGCACATAGGCGCCGGGGGAGAGACGAAGGCCGGTGCGATCCCCGCCGATGCGGGCGGCGATGGCATCCACCACCTCCAGCGCGAAGCGGCTCATGTTCTCGGGGCTGCCGCCGTAGTTGTCGGTGCGCAGGTTGCTGGCGTGGTGCAGGAACTGATCGATGAGGTAGCCGTTGGCACCGTGGATCTCTACCCCGTCAAAGCCCGCTTCGATGGCGTTGGCGGCGGCCTGGGCGTAATCCTCGACCAGCTGGGCGATTTCGCTCCCGGTCAGGGCGCGCGGCACCTGATAGACCAGCTCGCGCATGCGCGGCACCGTGCCCTCATGGGCGACGGCGGAGGGGGCCAGCACTTCGGCGTGGTGGAAGAAGGGGTGGGAGAGACGGCCCACGTGCCACAGCTGGGCGAAGATCTTGCCACCGTTGGCATGCACGGCGCTGGTCACTTTCTTCCAGCCGGCGATCTGTTCGGCGCTGTAGAGCCCCGGGGTATTGGGGTAGCCCTGCCCGTCCGGACGGATGATGGTGGCTTCGGAGATGATGAGGCCGATGTCGGCGCGGCGGCTGTAGTAGGCGGCCATCTGTTCGGTGGGCACCAGACCCGGGCCCGCCATGCAGCGGGTGAGGGGGGCCATCATGAAACGGTTCGCGAGGGTGAGGGTGTCGTTGAGGCGATAGGGCTGAAACAGGGTATTCATGATCGTCTGTCCTGAGGGAGTGATTCTTGAACGGGCATTCAAGACGTTTTTTGGTTTGTGTGCAAGTATTTTTTGAGCAAGCATTCAACATGGATTGACGGGGGAGGCTGGGGTAAACTTGCCGCCCTGTTTTTTCCGTCCCGCGGGACCTTGCCACCGGAGACCCCATGCGCAGCGCCGAATACGATCGGGATGCCGTCTTGCGAAACGCCATGGAAGCCTTTCGCGCCAAAGGCTATGCCAAGACCACCATGCAGGAGCTGGTGGCCGCAACCGGCCTGCACCCGGGCAGCCTCTATGCCGCCTTTGGCAACAAGCGCGGCCTGCTGCTGGCGGCGGTCGATCACTATGTGGCAGAGAAGGGGGCCCTGCGCCGCCGCTGCCTGGCACAGCCCAGCCCGCTGGCGGGGCTGCACGCCTTCCTCGAGCAGGTGGTGGACGATGCCCTGCAGGGCTCCTGCCTGCTGACCCGCACCCTGATGGAGCTGGCGGAGCAGGACGAGGAGCTGCACCTTCGCTTCAAGGCCATCTACGGCGAGCTGGAACAGGATCTGGCCGGGCAGCTGGCCCTGGCAAAGGCGCAGGGAGAGCTGGCAAAAGAGGGGGACATCCCCACCCTGACCGCCTTCTTGCAGGTCCATATCCAGGGACTGGTCACCTTCGCCCAGTGCCACCCCGACCGCCCTCTGCTGGCCGGTGTCGTCGCCCGGATGATGAGCGCCCTGCGGGCGTGATGGCGAGGATGGAAACAACAAAGGCTCCCGCGGGAGCCTTTGTTGTTGCTGGGAATGCCACACGCAGCAGGGGTTTTGCCCCCTTCTCCCGCTCATTTACAAAAGAATGGGAGGAGGGTTGGGGATGAGGGGGCGGAACTGCCAGCCGCAGCCGCTTAGCCCGGATTCACCAGATCCTTCATCAACGTCTTCAACCAGATCAAGGCGGGTTGCTGCGCATGCACCGGGTGCCAGACACAGTTGAGGTGATAGTCCGGCACGTCGTCGGGCAGGGGCAGGCTTTTCAGCGGCCAGTGGCTGGCGAGCAGCTCCGCCACCATGCTGGGCAGCACCAGCAGGTGATCGCTCTGGCTCACGATGGTGGCGGCGGACATATAGCTCTGGCTGTTGACCGAGATGGTGCGGCTATGGCCCAGGCTCTGCAAATAGCGGTCGAGGCTCGCCTCCGAGGTGCCGAGCGGCGAGTGGAACACATGGGGCATCTCGATTAGCTGGTCGAGGGTGATGCGCTCCTCCTCCAGCTCCAGGGTGGCGCGCACCAGACCGGCCAGGGGTTCGGTGAGCCAGGTCTCCTTGCCCAGATACCCCGGCACCTGCATGTACTCGTCAAACCCCAGCACGAGATCTATCTCGCCGCTCGCCAGCTCGGCTTCGGGCAGGGTATCGCGCAGGATGCGGATTTCGATGGTGACGCCGGGGGCCAGCTTCCTGAGGCGCTGGATAAGGGGGGGGATCAGCACGCACTCCACGTAATCCGTGGTGCAGAGCACGAAGCGGCGCTTCGACTGGCGCGGCGCGAACTCGTCTTCCTCCCAGAGTTGCTGCTCCAGCAGCCGCAGTGCCTGCTGCACCCCCAGGTGCAGGCGCTGGGCCCGGGGAGTCGGCAACATCCCCTGGGGCGTGCGCACCAGCAGCGGGTCGCCGAGAAAGGCCCGCAACCGGCCGAGGGAGTGGCTCATGGCGGGCTGGCTGATAAAGAGCGATTCGGCGGCGCGCGTCACGCTCCCTTGCGTCATCAGGGCGTCAAAGGCGAGCAGCAGATTGAGGTCGAGCTGGTGCAGTTTCATGGGGGGGATTATTCGCCGTGTTTATGGGACAATTAATCCTATTCATTTGATGGATGGGCGCGCAACTTCTTACACTGCGACCCACTCTTATTTTTTCAGGGTTCCCAGGCAAATCGGGGGCCTCAATCCATGCAAGGAGCCTTGCGATGAGCATCAAGACCATGAATTCCACGCCGGCCGCCGACGGCTTCACCATGCCCGCCGAGTGGGCTCACCAGCAGGCCGTCTGGATGATCTGGCCGTTCCGCCCGGACAACTGGCGCGTCGCCGGTCGCTTCGCGCAAGCCACCTTCGCCAAGGTGGCCGATGCCATCGGGCAAGCCACCCCGGTCTTTATGGGGGTGCCGGCCCAGTTTATGGAGCAGGCTCGCGCCATCATGCCCGCCCACGTCACCCTGGTCGAGATGAACAGCGATGACTGCTGGGCCCGCGATACCGGCCCCACCATCGTTACCAACGCGGCCGGCGAGTGCCGTGGGGTGGATTGGGGCTTCAACGCTTGGGGCGGCCACAAGGGTGGTCTCTACTATCCCTGGGATCAGGACGAGAAAGTGGCGGCCCGGATGCTGGAGCAGCACGGCATGGATCGTTACGCCGCGCCGCTCATTCTGGAAGGGGGCTCCATCCACGTGGATGGCGAAGGCACCTGCCTGACCACCGCCGAGTGCCTGCTCAACGAGAACCGCAACCCGCACCTGACCAAGGATCAGATCGAGGCTCACCTGCGCGACTATTTGGGCGTCACCAGCTTTATCTGGCTGGACGAAGGCGTCTACATGGACGAAACCGACGGCCACATCGACAACATGTGCTGCTTCGTGCGTCCGGGTGAAGTGGCCCTGCACTGGACTGACGATCAGAACGATCCCCAGTACGCCCGCTCCGTGGCCGCCCTCAAGGTGCTGGAAGCGGCGGTCGATGCCAAGGGGCGCAAGCTGAAAGTGTGGAAGCTGCCCCAGCCGGGCCCGCTCTACTGCACTGAAGAGGAGTCTGCTGGCGTCGAGAGCGGTACCGGTGTGCCGCGCGAGGCAGAAGGCCGTCTGGCCGGTTCCTACGTGAACTTCCTTATCACCAACGATCGCATCGTCTATCCGCTGCTGGATGCCGCCACCGATGGCGAAGCCCAGCGCATTCTGGAAGAGATCTTCCCGGAGCACACCGTGATCGGCGTACCGGCTCGCGAGATCCTGCTGGGCGGTGGCAATATTCACTGCATTACCCAGCAGATCCCTTCAGGTCAGTAAGCTGGTCGAAGAGTGTAGAAATTCAAAACCCCACGCCGTGGGGTTTTATCCCTTGATGACGTGATGGTCGCAGGCGCCGATGCGGCGATCATCATGACAAACAGTCACCCTTTTACAGGAGATCCCCATGATCGAAGTGACCGAGGTTTCCATTGCCGAGCTGCGTGCCGCGCTCGAATCAGGCCGCACCACCGCGGTCGAACTGGTCGAGGCCTATCAGGCCCGGATCGCCGCCTATGACGGCCCCGAGACACAAACCCGCCTCAATGCCGTCGTGGTGCCCAACCCCGATGCCCTGAAAGAGGCGCAAGATTCCGATGCCCGACGCGCCCGTGGGGAAACCCTGGGGCCGCTCGACGGCATCCCCTACACCGCCAAGGACAGCTATCTGGTCAAGGGGCTGACCGCCGCCTCCGGCAGCCCGGCCTTCAAGGATCTGGTGGCCCAGCGCGATGCCTTTACCGTCGAGCGCCTGCGCGCCGCCGGTGCCATCTGCCTTGGCAAGACCAATATGCCCCCCATGGCCAATGGCGGCATGCAGCGCGGCGTCTATGGCCGCGCCGAGAGCCCCTACAACGCCGACTACCTGACCGCGCCCTTTGCCTCCGGCTCCTCCAACGGGGCCGGCACTGCCACCGCCGCCAGCTTCTCCGCCTTCGGTCTGGCGGAAGAGACCTGGTCGAGCGGCCGGGGTCCTGCGTCCAACAACGGCCTGTGTGCCTACACCCCGTCCCGTGGCGTGATTTCGGTGCGCGGCAACTGGCCCCTGACCCCGACCATGGACGTCGTCGTGCCCTACGCCCGCACCATGAATGATTTGCTGGAAGTGCTGGATGTGGTGGTCGCCGACGATGCCGAGACTCGCGGCGATCTCTGGCGCATGCAGCCCTGGGTGCAACTGCCCAAGGCCTCCGAGGTGCGTCCGGCTTCCTATCTGGATCTGGCTGCCAAGGCCGATGCCCTCAAGGGCAAGCGCCTCGGCGTGCCGCGCATGTTTATCAACAAGGATGAACTGGCCGGCACCAGCGAGCACCCCGGCATCGGCGGCCCGACCGGTCAGCGCATCCATACCCGTCCGTCCGTGATTGCCCTCTGGGAAGAGGCGCGCAAGGCGCTGGAAGCTGCGGGCGCAGAAGTCATCGAAGTGGACTTCCCGCTGGTTTCCAACTGCGAAGGGGACAGACCCGGCGCGCCGACCGTGTTCAATCGCGGCATCGTGAGCCCGGAGTTTCTCAACGACGAGCTGTGGGAGCTATCCGGCTGGGCCTTCGACGACTTCCTGCGTGCCAACGGCGATCCCAAGTTGAACAAACTTGAAGATGTCGATGGGCCGAAGATCTTCCCCCACGATCCGGGCACCCTGCCGAACCGCGAGGGCGATCTCGCGGCGGGCATGGACGAGTACGTCAAGATGGCCAAGCGCGGCCTGAAATCCTGGGACGAGATCGCCACAGTGCCGGACGGCCTGCGTGGGCTGGAGAAGACCCGCAAGCTGGACTTGGAAAACTGGATGGACGGGCTCAAGCTCGACGCCGTGCTGTTCCCCACCGTCGCCGACGTCGCCCCGGCTGATGCGGATGTGAATCCGGCCTCCGCCGATATCGCCTGGAGCAACGGCATCTGGGTTGCCAACGGCAACCTCGCCATTCGCCACCTCGGCGTGCCGACCGTTACCGTCCCCATGGGCATCATGGCCGATATCGGTATGCCGGTGGGCCTGACCTTCGCCGGCCGCGCCTATGACGACAACAACCTGCTGCGCGTCGCCTCGGCCTTCGAGTCCACCGGCAGCAAGCGCAGGGTGCCGCCACGCACGCCGCCGTTGGGGTGAGATTCGCTCGGCGTGTGACTCATCTAATAAGGCTCCCGATGGGAGCCTTATATTTATCAGTTCAGAGGTTCAGGCGAGACAACCTCTCTTGCCAACTGACTGATATTACCGTCGGGTGCTTGACGCTTTGCTGAGCACCTCTATGACCCTAAATGTATGGAGATGGTATTCACCTGACAGTTGCCCACAAAAGGGAGTGGTCATACGGCTTCAAACCGGATAACAAAACGGTACCCCTACCGTGTTATCCGGAGTCACCGTATGACCACCAACGAGAAAGTAGCACGTCGTAAACTCAGTCTGCTAGAGCTCGCCAAAGAGCTCAATAACGTCAGTAAAGCCTGCAAGCTCATCGGCTACAGCCGTCAGCAGTTCTACGAAATTCGCCGTAACTACCAGACCTATGGCGCCGAGGGCTTGCTCGACAAACTCCCCGGCTGTAAAGGCGCTCATCCCAACCGGGTCGCTCCCGAGATTGAGCAAGCCATCCTCGATTACTCTCTCACCAGACCAACCCATGGCCCGCTGCGGGTCGCGCAAGAACTGGCTCTGCAAGGCATCAACGTCAGTGCAGGCGGTGTGCGTGGCGTGTGGCAACGTCACGACTTGCTCTCCAAGCATGACCGCTTGTTGCGCCTCGAGAAAACCCACCGGGAGCAGACCATTGAGCTCAATGACGAGCAGATCCGCCTGTTAGAACGCTTCAGCCCCGAGTTTCGCGAACGCCAGATTGAGGTCCACTACACCGGAGAACTGGTAGCGGTTGACACCTTCTTCGTCGGCGCGCTCAAGGGGGTTGGCAAGGTGTATCTGCAAACCGTGCTGGACTGCTACAGTCGCCATGCCTGGGGACGGCTCTACACCAGCAAGCTGCCGGTGACCTCGGTTCATGTGCTCAATGAAACGGTACTGCCGTTCTTCGAAGCCCATGAGGCTCGGGTCTATACCATCCTGTCAGATAACGGGCGCGAGTTCTGTGGGCGCCCAGACCATCATCCCTACGAGCTGTTTCTGCAACTGGAGGGAATTGAACACCGGACAACCAAGGTACGCAGGCCGCAGAGCAACGGTTTTATCGAGCGACTGCATCGCACACTGCTGGATGAACACTTCCGTATCAAGGGGAGAACGACCTGGTATGAGTCGGTAGAACAGATGCAGACAGACCTGGATAGCTACCTGGGACACTACAACACCCAGCGGCCACATCAGGGCAGGATGATGGAGGGTCAGACCCCCTACAGCATGTTCAAGAAGGGTCTGAAATTGATACCGAAGGAAGTGCGCACTAAAGTAGCGTAAACAAGACACCGGTTTGAGGCCGGTGTCAGGTGATAACTAGATCTGTACAAAAAAACCACCCGTTATGCGGGTAATGCCAGTCAGTTAAGCCTGACTGGCATTGTTTTTACTAGGTTTTCTCGTCGCATACTTCTGTGGTTTGGCTTTGATGCACCTTGGGTAACTTCGTTCTCGGCGGGCGGGTAACTTGAACTGCTCTGCCTGTTTGTCCAACTC
>NZ_JAGKRH010000117.1:0-298 GCF_017939245.1 Aeromonas sp. PrichA-15
CCGCTGCCGCTCGACTTGCATGTGTTAGGCCTGCCGCCAGCGTTCAATCTGAGCCATGATCAAACTCTTCAATTTAAGTTTGGTTGCCACTCTTTGTTACCAAGGAGTTGGCGGCTCAATGAATTGCTGAATTAACTGCTGCAACTTTCGTTGCTTTGGTCACTTCATCAGACATTGAAAATCAAAAATTGTTTTTGATGCTCGATGCTGTGAGTGCCCACACAGATTGCTTGATTCAAATTGTTAAAGAGCGACGCAGCTTTTGGCTGCTGCGGGAGTGGCATTCTACTCAACCGCC
>NZ_JAGKRH010000118.1:0-11850 GCF_017939245.1 Aeromonas sp. PrichA-15
GGCGACCAAACCAAGGTGATCGAGGTTACGGATCGAGATAGCGGGTGCGGCCATGATGATCTACCTGCAAAAGAGAGTAATAGATCAGAACGGCCGATCGCCGTCAAGCACTGAAAATAGCAAAATCAGGTGCGGAATGACGGATCTTACTCTGCAATGGGATAGTCGAAAAGTAGTCAAATGAACAAAGGGTTTATGATTTATTCATAAATAGTCATGAATATAGGCTCATGAATATGACCAGAAAGGGTAAATAGCCGCTCATGTTTTTCCTGGCGCTGGTCGCTTACCTTCCTGTTTTGCCTCTTGATGCCTCACCACCCACTCGCCATCCCGGCCCCTCTTTCCCCCCGAGATCACGCTTTTCAGTCTTGGGGTCATCTGCATCCACACCGATTCACATGTTGCATTTTAGTGACTTTGGTGTTTCCATTTTGAGCGCCGAACGATATTGTATATACAAATCATCCCCTCAACGGAATTGAACCATGCGGATCACAAGGAGAGAAAATGGAACCTGAACACACGCTCACTGCACCGGCAGGATCAGGGGCCGGCATCAAGCTGCTGCTGGCCAGCCTGCTTGGCATCGCCATCTTTTTCGTGCCCTTCGAGCTTGGCGGGCGCAGCACCATAGTGGTGGATCACCTGGCCGGCTTTCTGATTGCCCAGCGCCCCCTTGCCCTGACCCTCATTCTCTTGCTCATCGCCTATGGCGCCATCACCCCCTTGCTGGATGGCCGCTGGCGCGCCCGTCCCATCGACAGGGTATTGAGCCTGTTCAAGCTGCTCGGGCTGGCCCTGGCCATTTTGTATGTCACAGACTGGGGCCCTGCCTGGTTGATGACCCCGGATCGCCTCCCCTTCCTGTTCGATAAACTGGCCATGTCTGTGGGTCTCATCGTGCCTATCGGCGCCATGGCCCTGACCTTCCTGCTCGGTTTCGGCCTGCTGGAATTCATCGGGGTACTGATGCAACCTGTGATGCGCCCCCTGTGGCGCACGCCGGGTCACTCCGCCATCGATGCGGTCGCCTCTTTCGTCGGCAGCTACTCGGTGGGCCTGCTCATCACCAACCGGGTCTTCCTCGCGGGCAAGTACACGGTGCGAGAAGCCGTCATCATCGCCACCGGCTTCTCCACCGTCTCGGCCGCCTTCATGATCATCGTAGCCAAGACCCTCAACCTGATGGGACACTGGAACTTCTACTTCTGGTCCACCCTGGTGATCACTTTCGTCATCACCGCCATCCTGGCGCGTGTTCCTCCCATCAGTCGCCTGGCTCACCATGGGGAGACCGACGAGCCGCTACCGGCTGGCATGAGCCGCTGGCAGGTAGCCCTCACCTGCGGCCTGACCCAGTCCCACCAGGCCGATCCTCTGCTGCGGCAATTGAAGGACAACCTCAGGGACGGTCTTCACATGGCCGCTGCCGTGGTGCCCACCATACTGTCCGTCGGTCTGCTGGGCCTGCTGCTGGCAAAGCACACCCCCCTGTTCGATCTGCTGGGCTGGCTGCTCTGGCCACTGACCTGGCTGCTGGATCTCGGCGAGCCGCTCGCCACCGCCAAGGCCCTCTCTGCCGGTCTGGCCGAGATGTTCCTGCCCGCCATCCTGCTCAAGGATGCCGACCTGCTGGTGCGCTATGTCGCGGCCGTGGTTTCGGTCAGCTCGGTGCTCTTCTTCTCTGCCTCCATCCCCTGCATCCTGGCCACCCGGATCCCGGTGAGCGTGGGACAGCTGGTGGTGATCTGGCTGCTGCGCACCCTGCTTGGCATCCTGCTGGCCGCCTTGTGCGGTAGACTGGCGCTGGCCCTCGGCTGGCTCGGTTGACCAGGGCTCATAAAAAAACAAAGCGCCATCAGGCGCTTTGTTTTTATCGGGATTGTCTCAGGGGGCGATGACGGCGAACCGGCCGCTGTTGAAATCATCTATCGCCTGATGGATCTCTGCCTCGCTGTTCATGACAAAGGGGCCATAACCCACGATGGGTTCATCGATGGGCTCGCCACTCAGCAGCAACAAGCTGGCCTCGCCCTCCGCCTCCAACATGAACTCCTCACCGTTGGGATCGAGCAGCACCAGTTGTGCTTCGCCCGCGCGCTCCTGACCGTTGATAATGAGAGAGCCCTTGAGCACCACCAAGGCGCTGTTCCATCCCGCTACCGCCGGCAGCACCACGCTGGCCCCGCCCTTGAGCCGCAGATCCCAGATGTTCATGGGCGAGAAGGTTCGGGCTGGCCCCTCTACCTCGCCTTGTTGCAACCCGGCATCGTTCCCGGCGATGATGCGCACCCGCACATCGCCCTCCTTGAGGCTCAGTTGCGGGATGGTGTCGCTGGTGATGCCCTGATAACCGGGCGTCGACATCTTGTGTTTGGCGGGCAGGTTGACCCACAGCTGCACCATGTCGAGGGTGCCACCACGACGGGTGAACCCCTGGGAGTGGAACTCGTCGTGCATGATGCCGGCGGCGGCCGTCATCCACTGCACGTCTCCCGGACCGATGATCCCCCCCTGGCCGGTCGAGTCGCGATGGGCGACCTCCCCTTCATAGACGATGGTGACCGTCTCGAAGCCACGGTGCGGGTGCTCCCCCACTCCCCTGGCATGATCGGCGGGCTCGAAATGTGCCGGGCCAGCCCTGTCCAGCAGCAGGAAGGGGCTCAAGGCGCGGCCATGGGTCTGATACGAGAACAGCGAGCGAACCGGGAATCCGTCGCCGACCCAGTGTTGTCGAGGGGCGCTGTAAATACCGATGACTCTTTTCATGATGCTCTCCTGGGTGATCGTCACGGGATGTGTCGTGGCTCGCATTGTGAGTCTGGAACGCTGCGTCCGGTAGACGTAAAATTGGCTATCAGCGTCCTATTTTGTGAACGATAACCCCATGCAACAGGATCTCAACGACCTCTATTTCTATGTCCAGGTGGTGGATCACGGGGGCTTTGCCCAGGCCGGCAGGGCCCTCGGCATGCCCAAATCCAGGCTCAGCCGCCGCATCGCCATGCTGGAGGAGCGACTCGGGGTGCGTCTTATCCAGCGTTCCACCCGCAGCTTCACCGTCACCGAACTCGGTCAGGCTTATTACACCCGTTGCCGGGCCATGCTGGTGGAAGCCGATGCGGCGCAGGATCTCATCGCCGCGACCCAGAGCGAGCCTTGCGGTCTGGTGCGCATCGCCTGCCCCATCGATCTGCTGCACGCCCACGTAGGGAGGATGCTGGTCTCGTTCGCCCTGGCCCATCCCAGCGTCAAGGTGCAGCTCGTCGGGGTCAACCGGGCGGTGGATCTGGTCGCGGAGGGGTTGGACATGGCGCTCAGGGTGCGACCACTGCCCCTGGAGGACAGCGATCTCGCCATGCGGGTGCTGGGTTATGCGACCCAGTGTCTGGTGGCAAGCCCGGCCCTTGTCACGTCACTCGGCATACCCCGGGCCCCCGCAGATCTGCTGTCATGGCCGAGCCTCGGTCACGGCGCCAGCCTGGAAGGCCATCACTGGACCCTGCTGGGCCCCAATGAGTCCAGAGTCAAACAGCACCACAGCCCCCGCTTTGCCACCACCGACATGCAGACATTGCGTCAGGGGGCGATCGACGGGCTCGGGGTCGTGCAACTGCCCACCATGATGATGGATGAGCCCCTGGCCGATGGCCGGCTGGTGCGTCTGCTCCCCGACTGGGCACCGCGCCAGGAGGTGATCCACGCGGTCTTCCCCTCACGCCGCGGTCTGCTGCCTGCCATCCGCGCCCTCATCGATCATCTGGTCGAGGGCTTCTCCCACCTGGGGCAGGCAAGTGCGCCGCCCCCGCCATGATCTGTGCATGGCCGTTCCCGGGGGTGCCGACATGCAAAAGGCCAGAGCTTGGCTCTGGCCTTTTTATTTTTCCCCTTCCCAGAGGAGGGGAAACGGATACGGGCAGTATCCTCAGAAGGGCATTTTGAAGCCCGGGGGCAGTTGCATGCCGCCGGTCAGCTCGCCCATCTTGGCCTTGTTCTGCTCTTCCACGCGGCGCACGGCGTCATTGACGGCGGCGGCCACCAGATCTTCCAGCATCTCCTTGTCATCTTCCATCAGGCTGGGATCGATCTCGATACGACGCACGCTGTGGCTGCCGGCCATGGTCACCTTGACCATGCCTGCGCCCGCCTCGCCGACCACTTCCATCTGGGCCAGCTGCTCTTGCATCTTCTGCATGCGCTCTTGCATCTGTTGGGCCTGTTTCATCAGGTTACCCATTCCACCTTTACCAAACATAGATCGTCTCTCGTCTTGAAATCCGGCATCCAGCGCCGGGCTGTGGGTTCATCTGCCCTAAGTGGGGGCAGCCAAAGGTCTTTTCAACCGGGGACAAACCCGGCACGGTTTTTTCACCGCAATTCAGCGACTCAGGGGTTCGATGCTCTCGGGATGGAGCACGGCGCCGAAACGCTGCTGCAAGAATTGTACGTTGGGATCCGCCGCCAGATCCCGGCTCACCTGTTCACGCACCCCGAGATAGAGACGGTGCTCTATCTCGAGCGGCGTCTCCCGCGCGGGATCCGAGCCCAGGGTCACATCGATGTGAACCGGGCCGCCCAGCTCGGGACCGATGATCTCGGCCAGATCGGCGCGGGCCTTGTCGCTCACCAGATGGCGCTGCTCGGGTTTGAGCAGCAGGGAGACCCGATTGCCTTCCCGGGTCATCACCGCATTGATGGCGAGCTGGCGCAACCGACCACCCACCCCGGTGCGGGCGATAAGCTCGGCCCAGGTGTCCCCGCAATTGACCAGCAAGGACGAGGGGATCAGACGGGCGACCTCCCCCTCCTCTTCGGGCTGGGTGTCGCTCTCCAGGGCATCCCAGTCGATGGTCTCCATCAACGCAATGGCGGGCTGAGGCTCGCTGGCGGCCACTGGAGGCGCGGCAGACACCATAGCGACAACCGCAGGTGCCGCCGCATCCGCGCTGCCGACGTCAGCACCCAGATCCCAGGGCGGCAGATCCTCCTGCGAAGGAGGAGCCATGGTGGCGGGAGCTGCCAGGGCGGAAGTCACTGCCCGCGTGGGCAACGGGGCACTGGCAAACCCCTCGTCAAACCCCTGATTCAGATACTCTTCGTAGTCACTGGCTCCCTCTTCATAGGCATCCAGAGGGGGCAGGTCGTCATACCCCGTTTGCATGGCAGATCCCTGCCCCGGCATCTCGGGTCGCGCCGCTGATTGCACCTCGGCCTGGGGCGAAGTCGCGACGGCAGGCATCGCAGGGGCCGGTTTGGTCGCGACCACCGGTTTGACGGGGGTGATCCGGGCAGGCGCGGCGTTTGCGCTCTGCTCGCCACGCAGGCGGCTTCGCAGCAGATTGCGCTTGCCAAGCAGGCTCTGCATGCTGGATGTCGAAGAGATGGCGACGTCTTCCCCTTGGGCCTCAACCTGCTGCGTCTGCCCGGCGTCATCCGTCGCCAACGGCGCAGAGGCAGGCTCTGCAGGCGGACTGGCGGGCACCACGGCCTCGTAACCCATCCGTTCGGCCTCGCGCAGCAGCTCATCCTGCTCGGCAAAGAGCGGATCCAGCACTGCGCCCTCCTCCGCCTTGGGTGCGGGGGCGACGTGCTCGGCCTCAAGGACAGATGCTGGCGCGGCGGGAGCCTGTGGTGCTGCGCTGGCAGCCGGGGCCGGCTCAGCCCCCTGGGGCTTTCCCGGCAGGAGCTGCGAGTTTTCCCTCGCAGCCGCCATCACGCCGGTGTGCCCTGTCATGAGAGGCTGGGCTGCCAGATTGGCGGGATGAACTACCTCGCGCCGGGGAGAGAAGGCCAGCATCCGCAGACAGGTCATCTCCAGTGCGGTGCGCCCGTCAGGGGCCCAGGGCAGATCCTTGCGCCCCCCCAGCACGATTTGATAGCAGAGCTGCACCTCTTCCGGGCTCATGGCTCCGGCAAGCTGCAGCAGGGCATCGGCATCCGCCCCCTGCTCCTGCACGCTCGCAGGCAGCAGTTGCGCCATGGCCACCCGATGGAGCAAAGCTTCCAGCTCGGCGTGAAGCTGGTCGAAATCCGGCCCCAGGGTAGCAATCTCGGTGATCTTGGCCATGGTGGCCGGGGCATCCTGGCGCAGCACTGCCTCCAACAACTGGTGCAGGTGGTGATGATCGAGGGTCCCCAGCATGGCGAGCACGCTCTCCAGGCGCACGCTGCCGTTGCCGTGGGCCAACGCCTGATCCGTGAGGCTCAGGGCATCGCGCATGCTGCCGTCGGCCGCCTTGGCCAGGGCCAGCAGGGCGCGAGGCTCGAAGGGTTGACCCTCCTGGTCCAGCACCCATTCGAGCTGCCTGGCGATCTGGGTCTGATCCAGACTCTTGAGATGAAACTGCAGGCAGCGCGACAGTATGGTGATGGGGAGCTTCTGCGGATCCGTGGTGGCCAGCAGGAATTTCACATAGGGGGGCGGCTCTTCCAGGGTTTTGAGCAGCGCATTGAAGCTGTGGCGCGACAACATGTGCACTTCATCGATGAGGTACACCTTGAAACGACCACGGGCCGGACGGTACTGCACGTTGTCGAGCAGCTCTCGGGTGTCTTCCACCTTGGTGCGGGACGCCGCATCGATTTCCAGCAGATCGACGAAATTGCCCTGATCGATCTCGCGGCAGGTATCGCACACACCGCACGGATGGCTGCTGATCCCCTGTTCGCAGTTGAGGCTCTTGGCCAGAATGCGGGCGATGGTGGTCTTGCCCACGCCGCGGGTCCCGCTCAGCAGGTAGGCATGGTGAAGCCGTCCCTGATCCAGGGCATTGGTCAGGGCAGTCAGCACATGTTGCTGGCCGACCACTTGTTCAAACGTATGGGGGCGCCATTTGCGCGCCAAAACCTGATAGCTCATAGATCTCGATGCTGGGAAACGAGGCATTGAGGCTGGATGCTAACACAAATGGAGGGCTGGCTGTATGGGGGATGCGCCGCCTTGGGAGGGATCGCTTGAATTTCAAACCGGTGCCCGTTCAGGCACCGGTTTGCGGCAGAAAGCAGGGTGACGAGGCCTGCCGCGCGAAGGGGCGATTTACGCCCCCGCGAGTTCCACCAGAGAGACAACCTTGACGCCGGCGGCGGTCAGGCGGGCATCACCGCCCAGGGACGGCAGGGAGATGATGAAGGCGGCATCCGCTACCTCACCGCCGGCGCGGCGGATGAGCTTGACGGTGGCATCGACGGTGCCGCCGGTGGCCAGCAGATCGTCCACCACCAGCACCTTGTCACCGGGCACGATGGCATCGGTGTGCAGTTGCAGGGTGTCGGTGCCGTACTCCAGGGCGTAGGACTCCTCGATGACGGCGCGGGGCAGCTTGCCCGGCTTGCGCACCGGCACGAACCCCAGCCCCATGGCGTAGGCAACCGGGGCGCCGAAGATGAAGCCACGGGCCTCGGTGCCGACAATCTTGGTGATGCCTTGATCACGGTAATGATCGGCCAGCAGATCGATGGTGGCCTTGAAGGCCTCGGCATTCTCGATCAGGCTGGTGATGTCGCGAAACAGAATGCCCGGCTTCGGATAGTCGGGAATGGTCTTGATGCTCGCTTCGATAAACTTCAGGGTTTCCGGATTCATTATTTGACCGCTTATTTTTTGAGCCCTGCCATGGCGGCGCACGGGGTCTCCGCCTGGGGGCAATAAAAAGGCCCGTCACGCAAAAATGACGAGCCAACTCCATAGCATTATTGCCGCGATAGCTTAGGGATTTCACTTCTTCATTGCAACCGGCTCCAGCACCGGCAGACGCATCAACCAGGTGAGCAGGATCACCATTATGACAACCAGCAGCCACCTCACCCAGGGCAACGGCACCACCAGCAGCGATACCGAGAACGAGATCAGGATGAAGATGATGGCGCGGCGTCTGGTGTGGCGGCGAATGCCGCGATACTGCTGCCAGTCGAGGATGGGGGGGCCAAACCAGGGATGCGCCAGCAACCAGCCATGAAAGCGGGGGGAGGAGCGCGCAAACAGCGCCGCCGCCAGCAACATGAAGGGGGTTGTCGGCAGCAGGGGCAGGACTATCCCGACTATCCCGGTGGCGAAGGCAAGCCAGCCCAGGGCCATCAGACACCAGCGTTTCATGGGTACTCCTCTAGTGTTTCTCTGCCTTTAGCCTAACAGAGTTGGCCCGGAAGCTGACAGCCTGGCCCAGTCTGCGGCCGTCGATGGGGGCCATCGAGTGGGCAGACGGCTGACAATCCCGGCGATTGCCACTACAATCTGCGCTCTTTTTTCTCCCCTTGTCTTCGGAAGCAGCTATGCGCGTTATTTTGGCCCCTATGCAGGGGGTGCTGGATCACCTGATGCGGGAGGTCCTCACCTCCGTCAATGATTACGACCTCTGCGTCAGTGAATTCATCCGGGTGGTCGATCAACTGCTGCCCGCCAAGGTCTTCCATCGCCTCTGCCCCGAGCTGAAACAGGATGGCAAGACCCGTGCAGGGACCCCGGTACGGGTGCAACTGCTGGGACAGCATCCGGAGTGGCTGGCAGAAAATGCCATCCGGGCCATCGAGCTCGGCTCTCCCGGGGTTGATCTCAACTTCGGCTGCCCTGCCCCCACGGTCAACAAGAGCAAGGGGGGCGCCGTGCTGCTCAAGGAGCCCGAGACCGTCTATCGCATCGTCAAGGCGGTGCGGGAGGCCGTGCCTGCCCACCTGCCGGTGAGCGCCAAGATCCGCCTGGGATACGATGACAAGGATCTCTATCTGGACAACGCCCAGGCCGTCTATCAGGGGGGGGCCAACGAGCTGGCGGTGCATGCCCGCACCAAGCGCGAAGGCTACAAGGCGCCGGCCCACTGGGAGTACGTGGACGCCATCCGCCGCGCCCTGCCCATCCCCGTCACCGCCAACGGCGAGATCTGGAACCATGCCGATGCCCTGACCTGTGCCCGGGTGTCCGGTTGCGATGCCCTCATGGTGGGCCGGGGCGCCATCTCCCTGCCCAACCTAGCCAACGTGATGAAGACGGGGTGTGCCCACATGAGCTGGGCCGAGGTACTGCAACTGATGGTGACCTACACCGAGCAGGATCTGGCGAGCGACAAGGCCGACTACTACCCCAGTCGCATCAAGCAGTGGTTCTCCTACATAGTGCGGGAATACCCCCAGGCCGACGAGCTGTTTCGTCGCATCCGCACCATCAAGACCGCAGAGGAGATCCGCACCGCCCTTGAGCGCGAGTGCGCCTCACAGGCCTAGACTTGGCCGCCGCCCCGCGGCGCCCTATGATGAAGGCTCATTGACAGGAGGTCAGGATGCAGGGAGTGCCGGTCAACTTTACCCATCAGCACGACAGGGCCGATTTTCGCGCCCTGCCGGGGCAGCCTGCGACCGAGCTCTATCGCGCCCACATCCAGCACCACATCTTCGATCCCCATAGTCACGAGGGGTTTGGCCTCGGTGTCATCGAGTGCGGTGCCGAGCGCTTTCGCTATCGCGGCAGCCAGCTCCTGGCCGGTCCCGGCAGCCTAGTGCTGATGAACCCCGATGAGCTGCACACGGGCGAGTCAGCCTGCGAGCAGGGGTGGCGCTATCGCATGCTCTACCTGCCCGCCGACCGGCTCGAGGCCATCAGCGGCGAGCGCGACTGGTATTTCACCGATGCCGTGCGAAGCGATCCGCGTACTGCCCCCGTCCTGCAGGCGGCCCTGGATGCCCTCTGGCACTGTGACAGCGAGCTCGCCGCCGACGGCCTGCTGCTGAGGGTGTGCGAGACCTTGCGCCCCCATGCCCGGGCCCTGGCGGCCCCGCGCGAAGCGGCCCACCCTCTGGGCCGCGCCATCGACTATATGCAGGCCTGTTTCGCTCGCCCCATTACCCTGGCCGAGCTGGCCGGTGCAGTGAACCTCAGCCCCTACCACTTCCAGCGCAGCTTCAAGGCCCGCTTTCACGTCACTCCCCAGCAGATGTTGATGGCCATCCGCCTGCAGCGCGCCAAGGGCTGGCTGGCCGCAGGCCTGCCCGCTGCCGAGGTGGCCTCCGCCTGTGGTCTGGCCGATCAGTCCCACCTCAACCGTGCCTTCCTGCGCCGCTATGGCACCACCCCGGTCCGCTACCAGAAACAGGTGCAGGCTGGCCGCTAAAGCGCAATCTGGTTCAATACGCCCCCCTTCCCCCCTGCTAGGCTGGCCTCCTTCTTCTTTACCGGATATGAAACATGTTGATCGGAGTCCTGTTTGCCCTGCTGGCCGGCCTGATGTGGGGGCTCATCTTCGTCGCCCCCCTCTTGGTGGACGGCTATCCCCCCGCCCTGCTCGCGAGCGGCCGCTACCTCGCCTTCGGCCTCATCATACTGCCGCTCGCCTGGCAGGCCCGCAAACACTTGGCGGCCCTCTCGGCCAGCGACTGGCGAGAGGCCCTCGCCCTCACTCTGGTGGGGAACCTCCTCTACTACTTCTGCCTGTCGGGGGCCATCTTGCGCATCGGCTCGCCCCTGGCGGCCATGTTTATCGGCACCCTGCCGGTGGTGACGGCCCTGGCCGCCAACCGCCTCTATGGCGCACGGGACGGTCGCCTCTCCCGCACCCGGCTCTACCCGTCCCTGGTGCTGATGGGGGCCGGCCTCTGTCTGGTCAACAGCGCCGAGCTCACCTGGCACACCGAGGCGCGCACCGAACAACTGCTTGGGCTCGCCCTGGCGGTGGGCGCCGTGCTGTGCTGGACCTGGTATCCCCTGCGCAACGCCCGCTGGCTGCGCGAGCACCCGGGCCGCAGTCCGGCCGTCTGGGCCACCGCCCAGGGGCTGGTGACCCTGCCGGTGGCGCTCATTGCCTATCTCGGCAGCCTCGGCCATCTTGCCCTGAGCGCACCGGACTTTCCCCTGCCCTTCGGGCCGACGCCCCTGCGCTTCGTGCTGCTGATGGGGGCAGTGGGGCTCCTCTGCTCCTGGCTCGGCACCCTGTGCTGGAACGAAGCGAGCCAGCGCCTGCCGACCGTGCTGGTCGGGCCGCTCATCGTGTTCGAGACTCTGGCGGGGCTCTTTTACGCCTTTATGCTGCGCGGGATCATGCCCCCCATGAGTACCCTGGTGGGTGTCGTCTGTCTGGTGGCGGGAGTGCTCTACGTCATCACCGGCAAGCCGCAGCACCTGCCGGAAAAACCCGTCAAAGCACGGTTAACTTGATTCATGTCATCTTGATAAACCGCGGGTTTCCCTATACTGGCCGAGTTTTATCACTCGTTTTTGGGGGCTGCTGTGTGTGAAGTGACGCAAGCCCGGTTGGCCGAATGGCATCAGCGCCTTCTGACCGACTGGGCGCAAACAAGAGAGGAGCTGATCCGTCAGCTCAAGGCCTGTCGACAAGATGACTGGGCACAGAAGGTGAAGCGCTGCGAGCGAGATCAACTGGTTGATCTGACCAGCCGTCTCGATCTGCCCGGGGTGGAACACAGCGTGGCACGCCTCAAGCGGCTCGACGCGGCGCTCTGCCAGATGGATCTGGGGCTCTATGGCTTCTGCTCCGATTGTGAGGAGCCGCTGCTCCCTGAACAGCTGGAACAGGATCCGACCCTGCAACGCTGCCCGCGCTGCGAGGCCCGCTACCGCAAGGGGTTCCACGCTCACGAACTCTGATGGGGGCACCCTTTGTGCCCGCCATTTTCCTCCTCCCCCCCTTCTCGCTTCCCAACATGACCAACCCCCTGGCGCGACGATCCCGGCAACCCCGGGGGCAGCCGCACAGGCATGAAAAAGGTTCTTCGCGGGATCCTGGGAAAGTGGAAGTTGACAGACAGGGTGCTGGTAAACTGGTTGTCTCCAAACACACCACCACCATCACCCTGCTGTCGCCGTGCATCATATTGATATTGCCTCCTTCTGGCCAGGTTATACCG
>NZ_JAGKRH010000119.1:0-1135 GCF_017939245.1 Aeromonas sp. PrichA-15
TGCCTGGCGGCAATAGCGCAGTGGAACCACCTGACCCCATGCCGAACTCAGAAGTGAAACGCTGTAGCGCCGATGGTAGTGTGGCATTCGCCATGCGAGAGTAGGACACTGCCAGGCACCCAATACAAGAAACCCCGCTCACTCGAGCGGGGTTTTTTATTGCCTGAAATTCAGCACTCACTGGAGTGCAAGCGGGCACTATGGTGCTGTTTCCCGCCGTGTTTTCTGATACTCGCATTCATCATCCCAGCCAATATCGACTTGTTTGTGGCCTGTTTCTGTTCAATATCTGTTCGAAACCCTGCATTCTGGATATAAAAAGCACAGAATGTGATGCTTCTACCTTTCTTGTCATGCCTGCTCTGGTTTAATTCCCGGGTCCACATCGATGGACCAAGGAATCACAATAATTTGAGGAATGGACACATGTTCAAAAGAACAGTAACGATGATGCTGGCGGCGGGAACCCTGGTATTAGGCGGTTGCGCATCCAATGGTGGTGCAGAGCAGGCGGCGGCGGACAACAGCGACTTCGGCGGCAAGTCCATCTACCTGCGTGGTGAGATGAACGACTGGATGGCCACCGACGAAAGCAAGGTCGTCAAGGTTGCCGACAAGCTCTACATGGCCAAGGGGACGCTCAAGAAAGAGTGGGCTCCTTACAAGTTCAAGTTTGCCGACTCCGGCTGGAGTTGTGGCACCAACTTCGGTTACAAGAGCCCGAGCGATGGCGTTGCCGTGCTCGGCGGGGAACCTGTACCGGTCAACCCGTGCTCCAAGTATGAGGACATGAAGTTCTCGCCCGAGGCGGATGGCGTCTATGAGTTCTATCTGAATATGGCGGGTGAGACACCGAGCGTATACGTCAAGAAACCCTGAGATAGTCTCTCGCTTTAAATCTCTCGGAAATTGAACTGGTTAAATGCCCTGGCCCAGAAATCTGCTGGCCGGGGCATTTTTTTAGGATAGAATCGGCGCCCTCATGACGGATAATACCAATCGGATTAAACATTAGGTCAGTTTTATCCAATCTCGGCTACAAAGTGACATCACCCGCTCCACATCGGCAATAAAGTGCTTCCAGGCCGATGTGCAGGCATCAAGGATGTCGTCGTAATCCTTGAAGCTGCGATTA
>NZ_JAGKRH010000120.1:0-23119 GCF_017939245.1 Aeromonas sp. PrichA-15
CCCGATGCACACGAGTGTGCTGGAAGGGGTGAACAACAAGATCAAAGTGATAAAGCGCATGGCATATGGATTTAGGGACTCAGAATACTTTTTTCTGAAAATCAAGGCGGCCTTCCCCGGAAAGCCGCGATGAACCTAAAAAAACGCCCCGCAAGTGCGGGGCGTTTTGGCAAGAAAGGCTTATCAGGCAGCCAGGTTCTTGGCCACGAATTCCCAGTTGACCAAGGCCCAGAAGGTTTCCATGTACTTCGGACGCAGGTTGCGGAAATCGATGTAGTAGGCGTGTTCCCACAGGTCGACGGTCAGCAGCGGGGTGGTACCGGCTTCGGTCAGCGGGCAACCGGCGTTGGAGGTGTTGACTATGGCCAGGGAGCCGTCAGCCTTTTTCACCAGCCAGGTCCAGCTGGAGCCGAAGTTGCCGATGGCAGACTTGGTGAACGCATCCTTGAACTCGGCGAAGGAGCCGAAGGCCTTGGTGATGGCATCGGCCAGGGCGCCAGTGGGCTCGCCACCGCCGTTCGGGGAGAGGCAGTGCCAGTAGAAGGTGTGGTTCCAGATCTGGGCAGCGTTGTTGAAGACGCCACCAGTGGAGGTCTTGATGATCTCTTCCAGAGACTTGCCTTCAAACTCGGTACCCGGCACCAGGTTGTTCAGGTTGACCACGTAGGTGTTGTGGTGCTTGCCATGGTGGTATTCCAGGGTTTCCTGGGAGATGTGCGGTTCCAGAGCATTGATTGCATAGGGCAGAGCGGGAAGTTCGAAAGCCATTTTCTACTCTCCATTGGCTGGTCCGTGCGAAGGCGACGGTTGCAAGACATTGCGTACTCTTTTCTATCTTGAAAAGAATTGTTCTTGAAATGAGGGGGCCAGACGGCCCAAAGCCCGTCGATTGTAGCAGTATCAAAGATGGGCGAACAACCCTTGATTCTTGCCATGATCCGGATCAAGCTGCGGCGTATTGATGCATGACTTCTTTCATTCGCAACGGTTTGCCAGTTTGTGGTCTGCCCGGATTGCAGTAGAATGGCCGCCGAAATCGCTCCAGTGAGGCATTTATGGAAACTATTGAAAAGATCAAACAGCAGTTGGCTGAGAATCCCATCATCCTCTACATGAAGGGATCCCCCAAGCTGCCCAGCTGCGGTTTCTCTGCCCAGGCCTCCCAGGCCCTGATGTCCTGCGGCGAGCCTTTCGCCTATGTCGACATCCTGCAGAACCCGGACATCCGCGCCGAGCTGCCGAAATTCGCCAACTGGCCCACCTTCCCGCAACTGTGGGTCGAGGGTGAGCTGGTCGGTGGTTGCGACATCATGATCGAGATGTTCCAGGCCGGCGAGCTGCAGACCCTTATCAAGGAAACTGCCGCCAAGCACAAGCAGGATGACGCTGCTGCCGAGTAAGGCCGCATCCATACCATGCAAAAAGGGGAGCCACTGGCTCCCCTTTTCTTTGTGCCCACGACAGACATCAGGCGATGCGTTCGAGGCGCGCCATGTAGAAGCCGTCGAAGCCGGTCTCGGCCGGGCTGACGTTGTGATCGCCGATCAGGCGGAAGTGCTCGTTGGCGGCGAGGAACTTGTCCACCTGCTGGCGGTTCTCCTCGGGCAGGATGGAGCAGGTGGCGTAGACCAGCAGGCCGCCCACCTTCACCATCTGGCTGTAGCGCTGCAGGATCTCCTCTTGCAGGGCGACCAGCACCGGCAGGCGCTCGGCGGTGTCGCGCCACTTGGCATCCGGGTTGCGCTTGAGCACGCCAAGGCCGGAGCAGGGGACGTCCAGCAGCACGCGATCGGCGCTTTCTTTAAGGCGCTTGACGGTCTTGCTGCTGGTGATGACCCGGGTCTCCACGTTGTGGGCACCGGCGCGGCGGGCGCGCTGCTTGAGGTTCTCCAGTTTCCACTCTTCCACGTCCATGGCCAGCAGACGACCCTTGCCCTGCATCATGGCGGCCAGGTGCAGGGTCTTGCCGCCGGCACCGGCACAGGCGTCGATGACCCGCATGCCGGGCTTGACGTCGAGGGCCGCGGCCACCAGTTGGGAGCCGGCATCCTGCTGCTCGAAGCAGCCATCGGCAAAGGCCTGGGTACGGAACAGGGCGGCGTCCGAGGTCACTTGCAAGGCGGTCTCCACTCCGTCGACGGGCACTGTGGTGACATGCTCTTTGGCCAGCATGGCTTGCAGCTCGTCCCGGGTGCACTTGAGGGTGTTGACCCGCAGGTAACGCTTGGGCATCCAGGCCAGGGCGGCACGCTCGGCCGGCCAGGCGTCGCCCAGTTGCTCGCTGCCGAGTTTTTCCAGCCAGGCAGGGCAGCCGTCCATCAGCACGGGGTTCTTCTTGGCCTCGGTCAGGCGGCGGCGGAACGCCTCCTCGTTGAAGCGATCCAGGGTCGGGTGGTTGGGCTGATCTATCTTGTGGAAGGCGTGCCAGCTGTGCAGCAGCGGCCAGACATTCTTCTCCGCCTGACGGACCTGGATGCCGGTGAGGAAGCAGTAGAGGCTGAGGCGGCGCAGCAGATCGCCGGTGACCAGGGCAATCCTTGCCTGTTCTTGCGGTTTGAGTTCGATGCCGGAGAAGTGACGTGCATAGGCGCGGTCGAGGGTAAGACCCTGACCCAGCACATCGTCAACGATGGCAACGACCAGATCCCCGAAACGGGGCAACAGTGGGGACTTGAGCATGAGATTAACCTTGGCCAAAGAAAGAGTGAACCGGCCCCGTCGAAGAGGGGTTCTGGAACGGACAAATCCGCGCCATGATAGGGGCTAGTCTGCATTGGTGCAACCTTCCCCATTCGGGGAATGTACAGAGGATGTTGCTGGACTAATCGGACCAGCGGGCAAATGATGCCGTGGCAGTTCAGGTGAATCCGTTTAAAAAGGAATTAAAAAGATGCAGTTGATGAAATATTCTCCGCTGGCGGTGCTGGTGGCGGGTCTGATGACGTCCGGCAACCTGATGGCCGGCGAGTGGCATACGGTCACGGCGCGGGCCACCGCCGCCGATGGATACGAGGTGAGGGCCAGCCAGTATCGCATCGTCACCGTCTCCACCGATTTCCTGGCTGCCCTGAAGGGGGGCGAGCGCCGCCTGACTCTGCCTCTGCCGGATGGCAAGGAGGTGACCTTCAGTCTGCAACCTTATGATCTGCTGCCAGCGGATCTGGCCGCCAAATATCCCGATATCCTGGCCTTCAAGGGGTACAACGAAGCGGCGCCGGGCGAGACCGGGCGCTTCGATCTCGGTCCCCAGGGATTCCACGCCATGTTCAGCCATGAAGGGAAGATGGTGTTCGTCGATCCCCTTCGCAATGGGGAAGGCTATGCCGTCTATTACCAGCAGGATGCCCACAGCCGGCTGGAAGAAGAGGCGGACAAGGTGATCGGGGGCGAGGCCAAGAAGCTGGCCCGCCAGGTGCTGGTGGATGGCAACGAGCGCAAGCGCTATGTCATCGCCATCTCGGCGGCGGGGGAGTACACCCAGTATCACGGCGGTACCGTGGAGGCGGGTCTTGGCGCCATCACCACCCTGCTCAACCGGGTCAACGAGGTCTACCAGCGTGACGTGGCGGCCGAATTCCAGCTCGCCAGCGGCAACGACACCATCATCTTCACCGACGTGGCGAACGATCCCTTCAACAATGATGACGGCGATATCGATGCCAACATGCAGGTGCAGGCCGATGCCCTGACCAAGGGGCTGGGGGCCTTCGACATCGGCCATGTGGTCAACACCGGTGGCGGCGGCCTGGCGGGACTGGGCGTACTCTGCACCCCTGACAAATCGGCGGGGATGACGGGCTCCTCCGAGCCGGTGGGGGATGCCTTCTTCATCGACTACGTAGCCCACGAGATTGGTCACCAGTTCGGAGCAGACCACACCTTCAACGGCACCACAGGCAGCTGTGGTGGTGGCAACCGGGAGGCAAGCCAGGCCTGGGAGCCGGGCAGCGGCAGCTCCATCATGGCCTATGCGGGGATCTGCGGAGACGAAGATCTGCAGCCCCACAGCGAGCCCTATTTCCACAGCAAGTCCATCGAGCAGATGCGGGCCCACATGGCCACTGTGCCAAATTGCGGCACCCCGTTGGCGCTGGTCAACAATGCGCCCCAGGTGGCGGCAGGCAATGACTACGTCATCCCTGCCAACACCCCCTTCGTGCTCAAGGGGGCGGGGGCCGATCTTGACAGCGATCCGCTGAATTACACCTGGGAGCAGATCGATCTGGGGACGGAGTCGAGCAGCCCGGCCACCATGGTGGACGACGGCAGCCGCCCGCTGTTCCGTTTCGTGGCGCCGACCAGCTTGCCGGAGCGCACCCTGCCGAGTCTCACCTCCCTGCTCACCAACACCCTGGCGATAGGGGAGGCCTGGCCCGCCACCAACCGGGACCTGAACTTCCGCCTCACGGCGCGGGACGGCAAGGGCGGTGTCGCCAGCGATGACATGAAGATCCAGGTGGTCAACACCGGCAAGGCCTTTGCCCTGACCAGCCCGGTGGTGACCCCCCTGGGGGCGGGCAAGACGCAGACCATCAGTTGGGAAGTGGCCGGCACCAATGCAGCCCCCATCAACTGCAGCAAGGTGGATCTCTTCATGACCCGGGACGAGGGGGCAAACTGGACTTCCCTTGCCAGCGGCAAACCCAACTCGGGCTCGGCGAGCGTCACCATCCCGGCGGGCCAGGATGGCACTGCCCGCTTGAAGGTGGCGTGCAGCGACAACATCTTCTTCGCCATCAGTCCCCTCAAGCTCTCGGTCACCCAGCGCGGTGAAGAGGGGGGAAGCGGTGGCGGCGGGGCCCTCTGCTTCTGGACCCTGGCCCTGGCGTTGCTGGGCTGGCAGCGGAGGCGGGCATGAGACTGGCCGGGGTGCTGCTGCTCACCCTGCTCGGCGGTTGTCAGGCCGATGCCGACACCCTGGAGCAGGCGGTCAGCGCCAGCCTCGCCAGGCAGGATTACCGGCTGATCGTGCGGGCCGGGCGCGGCGAGGTGGCGCCCGGGATCGCGGCGGATCAGCAGGCGGCGGCCAAGGCGCGCTGCGGCGTGCGCTATCTCGACGGATTCGGGGATGTCATCAAGCCGGATCAGAAGGAGGCCCACGCCAGGCTGAGCGCCTATGCGGCGGACTACAACCGGCGCATGCTGGCCCATTGCCCGCCGGTTGACGGCAAGCAGTAGGCTGACGGTCATCGGCATAAAGGGGGAGGCATGAGCCTCCCTCTCTTTTTGCTCCGCCATTTGGCCGCCCCGAGGCTTGTACCCATGGCGCGCTCGTCGCACAATGCCTGCACCCATCGCCGCACGGGCGGCAGAGAAAGAGAGAAGGAAAATCAAGATGATGGATGTGGCTGATCTGCGTCGCGAATACACCAGGGGTGGACTGCACCGGGCCGATCTGCCGGCCGAGCCCCTCACCCTGTTCGAGAAGTGGCTGGCCCAGGCGTGCGAGGCCAAACTGACCGATCCCACCGCCATGGTGGTGGGCACCGTGGATGCCGATGGTCAGCCCTGGCAGCGCACCGTGCTGCTCAAGCACTACGATGCCGACGGCATGGTGTTCTACACCAACATGGGCAGCCGCAAGGCGCATCAGCTGGAGGGCAACCCCCGCATCAGCCTGCTCTTCCCCTGGCATACCCTGGACAGACAGGTGCACGTGACCGGCCGGGTGGAGAAGATGAGCACCTTCGAGGTGATGAAGTATTTCCACAGCCGTCCCAAGGACAGCCAGATTGCCGCCTGGGTCTCCAAACAGTCGACCCGCATCTCGGCCCGTGGCGTGCTGGAGGCCAAGTTCCTCGAACTCAAGCAGAAGTTTGCCAATGGCGAGGTGCCGCTGCCGAGCTTCTGGGGTGGTTTCCGGGTGCGCATCGACACCGTCGAGTTCTGGCAGGGCGGGGAGCATCGTCTGCACGATCGCTTCTATTACACCCGCGAGGGGGACGGCTGGCACATCGAGCGCCTGGCGCCCTGATGAACATCGCCCGGCTCAAGAACTTCACCGAGATAGTGAAGAACAACTTCAACATCTCGGCGACGGCGGAGAAGCTCTATACCTCCCAGCCGACCCTCAGCAAGCAGATGAAGATGCTGGAAGAGGAGCTGGGGCTGGCGCTGTTTACCCGCAAGGGCAAGAACCTGGCGGGCCTGACCCCCATGGGGGAGCAGGTGATGGAGCTGGCCAGGGGAGTGGTGGCCCAGGTGGAGCAGATTGGTCAGCTTTCCCTCGGAGATCAGCTGGCCACCAGCGGGGAGCTGCGCATCGCCACCACCCACACCATGGCCCGCTACAAGCTGCCGGCGGTCATTACCGAATTCTCCCGCCGCTACCCCGAGGTGAGCATCCAGCTGCATCAGGGAGCCCCTGCCCAACTGGCGCAGATGGCGCAAAACGGGGATGTGGAGATGGCCATCGCCACCGAGTCCATGCACCTGTTCGACGAGCTGGCGACCGTGCCCTGCTATCGCTGGGGGCGCAGCGTGGTGGTGCCCCACGGCCATCCGCTGCTGGACTGCCAGCCGCTGGCCATGGCGGATCTGGCCCGGTATCCCCTCATCACCTATGTGTTCGGTTTCACCGGCCGCTCCAAGATGGACAAGGCGTTCGGTCGCCATGGCCTCAGCCCCCGCATCGTGCTGACGGCCACCGACAGCGACATCATCAAGCACTATGTGCGCCTGGGGATGGGGGTCGGGGTGATCGCCACCTCGGCGTTCGACGAAGGGGACAGGGAGAGCCTGGTCTGCCTCAACATCGATCATCTGATCGCCTCGAGCGTGGCCCATGTGTGCCTGCGCAGGCACGCCCACCTGCGGGACTACATGTACGACTTCATCCACCTCTATGCCCCCCATGTGAGCCGGGAGACGGTGCAGCTGGCGCTGCTCAACCAGGGAACGCCCGCTCCGTCTGCAACTCTGCCCTGGCTCTGACGCCGAGACATAAAAAAGAGAGGCCGTCGGCCTCTCTTTGCATTGCTATCCCCTTGTACTGACCCCTCAGGCGGCTCGGGTCGCCAGATTGACGAAGATCTGGGCTCCCACCAGCAGGCAGTCGTCGTCCAGGTAATAGGGGTTCGCGTGCAGGTAGTTGCAGATCCCCTTGGCCTGATTGCCGCTGCCGAGGAAGAACATGGCCCCCATGCGGCTTGGCGTGGCGTTGATCATGTAGCTGAAGTCCTCGCTGCCGGTCATGGGCTGGCCCTTTGCGTTGATCCCGTCGCTGGACAACACATTCGAGGCGGCTTGTTGCAGGCGCTCGCAGGCCTGGGGGTGGTTCTCCACCGCCGGGTAGCCGGCATGGACCATGGTGGTCTTGAAGCCGCGCAGCTCGCTCTGGGCGATGATGTCCCTGAAGCTGTTTTTCAGGATCTGGTCGGTTTCGGCATCCATGGCGCGGATGGTGCCACGGGCCTGCACATGATCGGCGATGGCGTTGGGAATGGTGCCGCCGTTGATCATGCCGCAACCAAAGACCGCCGGGCTGAACGGGCTGGTGCGCTTGGCGACGATGTAGTCCATGTCCTCGATGATCCGCACCGCCTCCCGGATGGCATCCAGCCCCTTGTGGGGGGTGGAGCCGTGGGCGGAGATGCCGTGCACATCAAGCGTCCAGGCCGACCCCCAGGAGGACATGACCCCCTGGTTGAACTTGATGGTGCCCGTCTCCATAGCGCCGTCGTTGTGCAGGGCATAGACCTCGTCCACCCCCTTCATGCAGCCAAGCTCTACCATCTTTTCGGCACCGGGGACGCGCATGTCCTCTTCCGCCATCTGGAAGATGAAGCGGACGTTGTACCGCAGGCGATCGCGGTTGGCGGCCAGAAACCTGGCGGCGGTCAGAGCGATCGCCATGTGGGAGTCGTGGCCGCAGTTGTGGGCCATCCCCTCATGGGTGGATTTGAACGCCACCTCGCTCATGTCGTGCATCTCCAGGCCATCCATGTCGGCACGAAAGGCAATGGTGGGCAGGGTGGGGTCGACCGCCAGATCCCCGTGAAAACCGGTGAAGCCGGGATACAGGGTGATCCTGTAGCCGAACTCTTCCATCAACCCACGGCAGTAGGCAGAGGTCTTGAACTCGGCCCCGGAGTATTCCGGGATGCGGTGCAGGTGGTGGCGCACTTCGTAGCTGAAGTCGCGCAGGGCCAACAGGTCAGGTTCGATATGGTAGTGGTTCATCAGATGATCCCTTGAATGGAGAAACCGAGCTGGGCAACCAGGGAGGCGCCAAAGAAGCAGCAGGTGGAGACGATCATGAAGATGAGGATCACTTTCCACGACATCTTCTTGAGTTCTTCGAGCTGACCGCCGACGGAGAGGCCGGCAAAGGCCAGCAGCGGCACGCAGCAGGAGAGGAAGGAGATCTTCGCCACGGCATCGATGAAGAGGCCGCGCACCGGGGTCTCGGGCAGGCAGATGAGAATGCCGATGATGGTGGCATAGGCAAAGGCCGGCAGGGAGGAGGGCAGATAGCGCTTGGTCACCAGGGAGGCGAACACCACCAGGGACATGGCGACGAAGCTGTCCCCCATCTGCCACAGCGGCAGGCCCGAGGTCAGGGTCTGGGTGAACATGGCCAGCAGGATCGCCAGGAAGACGAAGCGCATATCCATCACGATGCTTTTCATGCTTTCTCTCCTTTGGCGGTCAGGGCATAGATTTTTTCAGCGAGCGGCAGACCCAGATAGGTGAGGGAGAGCGCTCCCAGGGCCGACGAGAGCAGGTTCGAGGCGGCGGCGATGCTGAGCACCTGCTGGGCCATCGCCTCATCGAGGCCGTTGATGAGGGCACCGGAGGCGGCGCTCAGCATGGAGCCGGATCCCACGCCGGAACCGGCGGCCAGGGCCAGGGGGTGCAGCCCCGTGAGGGGGGCAATGCTGCCGAGCACGCTGAACCAGAGGGTGCCGATGACGGAGCCGCACAGGTAGATGGCGAGCACGCCGATGTACTCCTGGGAGCCGGTGCCGAACTTGCCCTGGATCACCGCGACCGAGGGTTCACGGCTGATGGAGGAGCAGGCCCCGATGGCGCGGCGGCCAAAGCCGAACTTCACCGCCAGCGGAATGGCGATGAGGATGGGCAGGAGGTTGCCTATCTCCTGCAGGAAGAGCGGTACGCCGACGCTCAGGATCATCTTGAGGTTGGGGATGATCATCCCCGCATACTGGGTCCCGAGGATCAGCAGGCTGAAACCCACCATCTTGCCGCAGAAGCCCTCTTCTCGCTCGGTGAAGAGCCTCTTCCAGCCGGGAATGCGATCCTTGACGGGCTTGGCGGAGACGATCATGCCGATGATGACGGCAAAGAGCATGGGCAGGATGGGGATGATGGCGATGCCGAGTCTGATCTCCTGCTTCCCGATGAGGGATTGGGCCACGAAGATCAGCAGGGCGGTCGCCAGGGTACTGACTACTACCGTTTTGAGTGGGCTGGTTGGCTGCATAGTGTGTTCTCTTGTTATCCGTTGTCCTTCATGGGCGTCTTTGGTCACGCCATGATGGGGGCATGATAGGAAGCGAAGAGAGGAAGGAATGTGACCGCCATCAAGTCAGCCATATGGCATTTTTTCATGGGGTATGCCGTTTAACCATGGTAAACATATGGTTTAACAACTCATTGGCAGCTGCTTATGCTGCCTCAGACAGGAGTGTGGTGCCGCCCGGGCACCCGGTGCCTGATCCGGGGGGGGATGTGGGGGAAGGAATGGATCTGTTGATAGAGGGCGCGCTCTGGCGCCCCTCCTGGCAAGCGGCGTTGCAGGCCTGGCAGCACCGGGGAAACCGCTGGTGGCTGCTGCTTGGCAAAGGGGAGGCGAGGGAGATGGCACCTTGGGTGGCCAGCCCGCCAGATGGCATTCTCCTTGCCCGCGACCTGCTTGCCGCCTGGCTGGGTGAGGCCGCCTCCCCGCTGATGGCGACACAGCCGGACCGGCAGATCCTGATCGCTGCCTCCGGCTCCCTGCTGACCCTGGCCAGAGAGAGCGGCCTGCTCACCCTGGGGCCCGTGGGGGCGGATCACCGCCTCGGTGCCGATGACGACCTTGGGGTTGCCCTGCAACGCCTGCTTGCCCGCCGCCTGATGACCCCGGTGCTGCGCGAGCCTGGCGGGCAGGACGCGCTGGTGCTGCGCCCCCTGCTGCCCGGCGATGAGAGCGCCATCCTGCGTTATTGTTCGGATGCGGCGCTCGCCCGCTATACCCTCAACATCCCCCACCCCTATTCGCCGGAGGCGGCGCGGGACTGGCTTGCCCTGAGCGGGCGCAAGGCTGCTCTCGGGCTGGGATGCACCTGGGCCCTGACTCTGCCCCAGGGGCGTGGAGACGAGCCCGCTCCCCTGGTCGGCACCCTCTCCCTGCACTGGCACGGGGAGCTGGCATGGTGGGTCGGCGTGCCCTGGCAGAACAGGGGGCTGGCCACCCGGGCCGCGAGCCTGGTCAGGGCGTTTGCCTTCGAACAGTGGCACCTGCCTGCCCTCACCGCCCGCCACATGCCGGGCAACCTCGCCTCAGGCCGGGTGATGGAAAAGACTGGCATGCACCATGACGGGCGTCGGCCAGATCCGGCCGATGGCGCCCTCGAGCTCGATCACTGGCGGCTGGATCGCCCGGCGCGCCTGACGGATGCACGCAAAGAGGCGCTGGCCCCCTGGCTGGATGACGAGGAGGTGGTCGTGGCCATACTGCACGGTGAGGAGGTGGCGCTCTTCATGGCGGGGGAGACGACAGAGGGCGAGCAGACACTCAGCGGGCTGACGGTGCGGCGCTATCCCCTGGCCATGCTGGCGCCAGAGGCGCCCGGGGTGCAGGCCCATGGTGGTGGCGCCCTCCTCAAGGAGTGCGGGGATCTGGGCCTCGCCTATCTGCGCAATGCTGTTCAGATAAGCACTTTTTTGACTGATTATTCATAAATTGGATTTGAGTTGAGGGGGCAAGGCTGTGTCCAGTCGATCTTCCTCCAGCCTTTATCCAGCGGGGCTTGCAATAGAAAGAGGGAGGCATCATGCCTCCCTCGCTTTTTTGTCCTGATACTACGTGGACTGGAACTCAAATTCTCTTAAGTGAACAGCATTGCGCCTATCTGCGGCGATTGCGACAGCCTGACGACGGACGCTGATGGCTTGCGCAAGGGCGGTCATCGCGAAGCCTGGTGCGGGGTCTGTCAGGTGTTTTCCTGAGTCCGTCCTCCCATTTTCAGACAAAGGCAGTGAAGAGGCGCCCCACTTCTGTGGAATAATGGCCGCCCTGCTGTACGAGGAGTAACGCTGTATGTTGAGAACCGAGCGTCCCGGCGACATGCTGCCAGTCTATGAGCTGGTGAGTGCAGCCTTTGGTCGTCCCGACGAGGCCGAACTGGTCAACCGCCTGCGAGAATGTGGGGCCGCCGTGGTCACCATGGTCGAGGAGGAAGAGTACGAGTTCATGGGGCACCTGATGCTGAGCCCGATCACCATTGAGGGACAGGAAGGGCCCTGGCTGGGACTGGCACCCGTGGCCGTGCATCCCGACTGGCAGGGGCAGGGCATTGGCTCGGATCTGGTGCGTGAAGGGCTGGACACGGCACTGGAGATGGACTGGAAGGCGGTGGTGGTGCTCGGGGATCCTGCCTACTACGCCCGTTTCGGCTTTCGGCCTGCCAGCGACTTCGGCCTGCACTGCATCTACGAGGTGCCGACGGAGTGTTTCATGGCGATGGAGTTGCAACCCGGCGGGCTCGACGGGGTAAGGGGCGAGGTGCTCTATCACCCCCTGTTCGATGAAGAGCCGGTGGAGTGACCGCCTGCCTATCCACGAAAAAGGACCCTGAGCGGGTCCTTTTTCGTGCCATGTCCATCGCTTGAATGGACGTCACTGGGCCAGGGATTTCAGCTGCTGCTTGCCCGGCGGGTTGTTCCAGTCGATGGGGCCGTGGGTGAAACGGTACTGAAGCCTTGGCAGACTCAGTTCCAGCCACTCCTCCCGGAAGTAGGCATAACCCTGGTCCCAATCCGGATCCTGCGCCCAGCCGGTCTGCAGGAAGTGGAGCCGGGTGCCCTGGCCCTCCGGCACGAAGCGCAGGCTGACCTGGGTCTTCTGCTGACGAATGTGGGGAAACTGGGGAGGGAAATTCCAGCTGAAGCTGAGCAGATCATGGGGCATGACCGCCATCACCCGGCACCCTTCGCTGCCACGCTCGCCGAGGGGAGCATCGGGTCTGAAATAGATCTCGAACGGTCCGTTGGGTTCCGGGACCATGAGGCACTCCGGCGCCAGAAAACTGCGCAGCCCGCTCTCCGTGGTCCAGGCCCGCCAGACATCGTCAATGTGGGCGGGTACCAGAATACTGCCTTCAATTTGCTTGTTATCCATAAATCAGTGAACCTCAAACCAGTCATGGACGGGACCTCGGCAGTATAGCCCCTGAGGCGATAAAATAGGCAGCCCTGTGTCACACGGTTACGTATTCAAGAGGGTCCACATTGCCGATTTGACAGCACGGCGGGATCCATCGAGAGTGGGAAGCGACAAGCACGCAACGCAAGGATGGTGTCATGATCAGAATGATGACGGAAGCTGACGAGCCCATGCTGGCGCAGCTCTTCCTCAAGGGAAGGCGCCAGGCCTTCCATTGGGTTGATCCCGCCCTGTTCCGGCTCGAGGATTTTGCCGAGCAGACCCGGGGCGAGGAGATCTGGGTGGCGGAGAAAGGGGGCAGCCCGTGCGGATTCGTCTCCATCTGGGGGGCCGAGAGCTTCGTGCATCATCTCTACGTGGTGGCGGACTGGCACGGGCAGGGCATGGGGCGGGCCTTGCTTGCCGCCGGCTTGGCCGGATACCCCTCCCCGGCCTCCCTCAAGGTGGCCATGCGCAACACCACGGCGATGGCTTTCTATCATCGCCTGGGCTGGGAGAACACCGAAGAGACGGGTCATTGCGACATCACGGGCCCCTGGCGCAGGCTGGTGTTGACGCCCGATGCCGCAGGGGAATAAGCCGCTGGCAGACTGCGGCAACCGCACCGCACATTGATCTCCAGCCCTGGCAGGGCATAAAAAAGCCACTTCGCGGGAAGTGGCTCTTCAACACATCCGGGGGAGGGCAGACCTTCCCTCGCTCAACCGATGATCACAGGGCCGCCACGGCCTCTCTTACCAGGGCGGCCAGCTCTTCCCACCTGCCCTCGTCGATGAGCTTGGCCGGCACCATCCAGGTGCCGCCGCAGGCGATCACGGCATTCAGCCCCAGATACTCCTTCAGATTGGCCGGCGTCACGCCGCCGGTGGGCATGAAGCGCACCGGATAGACGGCGCCCAGGGCCTTGAGCATGGCGGTGCCGCCAGACTGCTCGGCCGGGAAGAACTTGAGATGGCGCAGCCCCATCTCCATGGCCTGCTCCACCAGGCTGGGGTTGTTGACCCCGGGGATGATGGTGACGTCCTTGTCCAGACAGTACTGCACCGTGGTCGGGTTGAAGCCGGGGCTGACGATGAAGTCGGCGCCCGCCGCAACGGCCGCATCCACCTGCTCGCGGTTGAGCACGGTGCCGGCCCCGATCAGCAGATCCGGGTAGGCCGCGCGCATCTGGCGGATGGCCTCTGCGGCGGCGTCGGCCCCTTGCAGGCGTGCGGCGAGATAAGCGGCGCTGAAGGAGTCGCCCGCTGCCGTGGTGTCGATCACCTGTTCGGCGGACAACCGCAGGGCGGCGATTTCGAGCCGCTGCGTTGCCATGACCACCAGGCAACCTCAGAGCCGCGCTTGACGACGATCTCGCCAACCCCGAAGCCCTGGCTCCCTGGCTGCATTGCGAGCGCAACTCCTACTGGCGCAAGCTCCACGAGCATATCGACGACAAGGCCATCTCCAGCTGGTGCGACGATCACGACCAGATCCTCAAGGCCTTGATACGCAAGGATCCGCAGGCGGCCAAGCTGGCCATGTGGCAGCACCTGGAGAACACCAAGCAGATGCTCTTCCAAGCCACCATCTTCGATGACGAAATGGAGGATGACCGCTACCTCTTCTCCGAAAATCCCGTCGTTCATCTGACCCAGCCTTCCACTGCCAACGGCTAGTGGAAGATTCTCGGGGGCGAACCCTCGAGGTTGTTTCAACCCCATGGAGGCGCTGGGCTGATGGCGTGGCCCACAGCGCCCGGGCAAATTGCTGCTCCACTCGCCGGTTTTTGCTGGCGACGCCACCTGGAGCCGGCCCATGTCAAATGCAGCCACCCCCGCAGAGCCTTTGGCCTCAGGTCTGGTCATGCACTGTGCTCTTGGGGCGGTTACATCCTCTGAAAGCCAGAAAAAGGATACAAAAAGGGCCACTTCTTGCGAAGTGGCCCTTTCCAAACGTTTGGGCTGGGGGAGTCTGAATTGTAATTTTAAGTTATTGTTTTTATTGCTTATGAAGGTTTGATGTTTGGTTGTGGTGTTACTGTTGGCGAAAGTCCCCCCTCTGCTTTTGGTGTTTGAGCCACTGGCTCTACCTCTCCAGCACCACAGAAGGTGGGTTCAAATCCCTTGTCGGATGCGGGTTCAAATCCCTGTGATCACACCTCATTTCCCCCTTGTGAGCAATTCACCAATCTGCGCAGTTCTGCGCACTTAGGAATGCGCAAATTGCGCAGTTCCCTACTAGCCCCAATCCCCCGCAATCCCTTGTGCTGCTTAGGCTGCCAGCTAATGAGTGTGCAACTCGCGGTTGTTTTTCGTTTTTGGCTGAATTGCGCAATTTGCGCAGAATGGAGATCAGCAAGATGCCTACCAGATGAGAGGGGTTCCCCTGGTCGGCTGGGGGTGGGTTGTAGCTGGTTCAGCTATGTCGTGGCCGTTGTGGTTCAGCGTAGAGCCTAGAAGCGGGAATGCCCGTTTTCATCTGGCTCGTATGCCGGTTTAACTGCGGAGTTTGCGGCCAGTAGTGGCGAGGGGGGTGGCGGTTTACTGCCAATTTGGGTGCGGAGTTGCTGTCATGGTTACCCGGACACTGTCCGAGAAACCGTGACACTTCTTACCGTGTGTCTCGGGGAATCCAATGTGTGAGGGGTCGAAGTCGGAGAGGGGAGAATCTTCCCAGCTCGGAGAGGGTCTTGCGGATTGGCTGAAAAGTCAGCCGCTGGTGATCATGGCTGCCCGGATCCATATGCGGTTATAGGTGCGGTGGGAGGCATGGGCTCGTTCCAGGTGACGGGGTAGGGGATCACGATTTCCTTGATACCGTTACTGAACTTGGAGCGCCTTCACCGTTCTGGGGAAAGGTTTCCCATTTCGGGAAAGCTGGGGTGCTCACAGCCTGAGTATTCCGCCCCCGGTCAGGATCTCCGTCCGCTCATCCTGTTGCCGGTCATGGCGGCGGCTTGTAGAGGTCACGGTTGTATCTCCTGTTCTGGCTTCTCGCCCTCTAGCTCGGTTGGCATCAGGCGGGAGAGATCCATCGTCTCGAATGCTTTCATGTTCGCCTCGTGCCGGCGTTTGCGGTCCTGCCGCAGTGACTCGATCTCTTCCGGTGTGAGGTGCCTGGGTGTAAACGGTGGCGTCTTTGGTTTAGCCATGATGCGCTCTTATCCACTGGCGTAAACGTGCCCAGGCCGTAGCGGTCCAACGCTTCATGGCATAACGCCTCGATGAGATCCGCTTTCGCTCAAGCGCTGCCAACCGTGCGCTCTCACGTGCGGCCAGCTCCGCTTCTATCTCGGCGGACCTCTCTGCCTGTCTCCTGTCCTGCTCGGCCTGTACCTCCTCGCTCATCAGTATGCGATCGTGAGGCCAAGGTAGCGGCAGATACCCCTGCGCGTAGGTTGTCAGCCTCTCGAACAGATATGTTTCGAACGGATGCGGCGGAGGGAATGTCGGTGCCCCCTCGTGCGCTTCTGGAGACGATGGAGAGGTGGCCTCTTGAAGGGGGGTAGGCTCCTTTGATTTGGTCATGGTATTTCCTCAATCGCACGTGCTGGCAGGCGTCTATCTTAGCGTACCGGTCGGCGGGACACGACACACTATCCGGGCCGGCAACTGCGCGGCTTTCAGCGTGCCGGTCGGTGTTCCACTCCATAAAGACAAAGCCCGCCTAGTACGACCCAAGGGCTCCAATTGCCCAAGCGTGGTTCACCAGAACGGGCTTGTTGAACCGCTTGGCTTCATAACGCTGGGCTCCAATTGCTCAGTGCGAACTTCCAAACGGCTCATGGTAAGCATACCACGACTCGTCCTGGTTATCTGGGAAATCACCCGAGCAGGTTCTCCAAGATCCCTTCGGCCTCTGGGGCTTCGTCCCGCTCACTGCCCATCAGGTAGCGCAGAGTTGCCCGCGCCTCTTCCCTGTTTCTCGGTCGCAGTTCGGCCAGCAGACCAAACACAAACCAATCGCGGGCGTGCGCCTCTATGCTGTTCTCGTAATAGCCTTGGGTGTCGCACGCATTGCGCAGCCGGTACAGCTCGTTCCAATAGGCCAGCTCATGAAGGCAGTCGCTCAGGGTGTGCGGCATCAGTTCCGGCACAGCCTTGAACCGCTCCGCGACCTGTTCAGGCGGCAGTTGCCAACTGTCTTGCTCCAGCCCCCTCAGCACCTCCTGACAAAACGCCTCCGCCTGGGTGTCGTCCCACAGCGCATCCCCGAACCGCCCGATGGCTTCGGATTCATTGGCTCGCCGTTCAATGGAGCGCTCGGCCAGTCCATCCAGATTGGCAAAGCCTATGCTACCAAGGCCCGCGAGCACGCGACCCGACTTAGCCACCAGCCAGTTGCCGTAACGCTTCTCCAGCTCATCCGGTGGGGTAGTGATCCGCCCTGCCGCCTCCTTGGCCTGGGCAATGCGTACCGGGTCGCCCGTCCCTATCACTTGACGCAGCCAAAGCATGGAGTCGATCTCCCTGTCCCCTGTAACAACCTGCTGGGGTGGCAGCTCTTGAACCGCTGGCAGCGTCTCTCCGCTGCTTTGTAGTGGCGGCAAGGTGAACATGGCCCGGTGTCTCGGGTTGTCGGTGAAGAGGCCCGACCGGCTGATGATGGCTTTCACCGTCCCCAAAGAGAGGCCAGCCAGAGAAGCCACCTCACTTAATGAATGGGTGCGGCGCAGGGTGATCACCTGCTCCCGTTGTTCGTTGGTCAATCTCATGCAACCCCCTGTTGCGGAAAAAGTGTGATCTTGATCGGCTGTTCGTTCTGTATATATAAAAAAAGTGGTGGGTACAGTGGGTACACGGGTACAACACCCCGCAAACCCGCGCCATCATTGGGTTTTCGTTGTACCCACTCCGGGAAAACGTGGTGGGTACAGGTGGGGACAAGGCATCTTCATGTGTGGGCAAAGCATCAGTTGTACCCACTGTACCCACCTTGTACCCACCAAATATTTGATGAAGTGGGTACAGCTCAATCCCTTGATACATAAGGCTTTCAGGGGTGTTCTGTTGTCTTGTACCCACTGTACCCACCACTTTTGTTTTGTTCTTCACGCGCGCGCATGAGGCTGGAAAAAAAGGGCTACACTCGGCAGCCCTCCACTTCCTTCTGGCTGGCGTTACTCGTCCTCTTGCCCCTCCGCATCATCGGCCAATACACGCTCGGTCAGCAGGTAAACCCACGCCTTGGCTCCCATGCCGGGTAATCTGGCTTGCCGCTGCAATCGCTTCCTGTCCTTGCCGGTCAGCAGATAGCCCGCCTCCAGGCACAGTAGCGCCGCCCGTTTGGGGTCGCGCCCCTTGGTGATCTCGGCCCAGCCGGGGGGCAACACAATGAAGCTCACGCCATCCGATTCCACCTTGCGATAGCCAACCATGTTGGCCGGTCGGTGATTGGTATCGAACCAATCAGCAAAGCGGCTGTACTGGTTCGCCGTCACGAACTTGCGCACCTGGGCCAAGATGGCGGCATCCTCGTGGTTGCCAAGGTGGCCCCGTTCCGCCAGCCATGCTTTGAGGCAGACCCGCACCGCCCTGACAGCCTCCCCCTCGGGCCAGCCTGTTACCCCTAGCCGGGTTGCCAGCTCACCGGCAGCGGCCACCAGTGCGAACCGGTTGATAGCTCGGCCAACCTGATTACCTGCTCCCTGTGGGGTCAGCTCGGCGGCAATGCGCTTAATCTCGGCCCTCAGCCGCTCGCTGTGAGCTCCCAGCTCCCCGGCCAATGCCTCGGCATAGGTTCGGAAGGCGCTGCCGTGCTGGTGGTCGCAGTGGGCTTTGAGTGTGTCGGCGAAGGTACGTCCCCCATCCATGCCGTAAAGCCACTCGAACGCCCCATGGTGGCCGGTGTCGCTCGGGATCTGGATGGTGCGCACCTCCATCCCCGCTTGGGTGCGCTGGCCCGCGCTGGCGGCGTGATCTTCAAGGCTCAGCTCACCCGTGCTCAGGAACAGCAGCCGCCACGCCTTGCGCTCCCTCAGTTCGCCATCCTGCTTACTGCGGCCCTTGCCCTGACCGTTCGCCAGCATGTAGGCCACTTGCCCCGCCTCGCGCCCGTCCAGCTCCCCCAGCTCATCAAGGCAGAGCAGGGCATCATTGCGCCGACTGGCGAGCCCCTCGATGGAGTTACCGGTTGCCCGCCATGTCTGGCTGTAGCGATCAGGGTTGCCGTAGACGCTGGCGGCGGCCTTCATGATGGTGGTCTTGCCGTCCGTGCTCTCCCCCTTGAGGTGGAACCCGCCGCCCTCCATGCCTACCAGAGAGAGAAGGGGAGCAGCAAATGCCAGGGACAGGGCGAAGCAGAGGCGGGAGTTGCCCACCGCCAGCGCCGCAACCCCCTGTTGCCACTCGGCCAGGGTGCCCCGCTCGGTGAAGTCATTGGCAGCGTATCCGGCAGTTTGCAGGATCACCCCCTCGGCATCCGGCCCGATGGTGCCTTGAGGCAGTACATAGGCCAGCCCATGCCAGCCGGTTCGCTCCACACAGGTGATCCGCCGTTCGGGCTGACAGGCCATCAGGTAAGCGGCCAGCTTGCGTTTGTGGTCAAGACTGATGAACGGTAGGCCCGCATCCAGCAGGGCGGAGAATACTTCCTCCCCATTGCGCGGCACCAAGGAACGCACCGGCATGGCCCACTGACGAACCCGTCCGGCGCTGTCCTGCCACTCCAGCAGGCGGCCATAGCCCCGCCCGTGTTCGTCAGCCGTCTCTGCCAACACCCGAACCGGGCTGGAGATTGGGATCCACTCCTGATGCGCATCATCGCCACGCCCCGCCGTTACCATGGCGCACAACCGCTTACCCCGGATCTCGAACCCCTCCGGCATGTCCTGCCCCTTCCCTGTCTCGTCATCGCGAACCGGGTGAAGCGGCACTACTTCGGCCTGCCAGGGAGCCCCTTCCTTCTGGCTGGCGTCTTGGTCTTGTTGGGTGATTTCGCCTTGATTCCAGGTGTTTTCACCCAGTGTTCGGGCAATTCCGCCATGGGTACTCGCTGCCTGAGTACCCATCTCACTCGGCGGGTGGTCGATAACGGGGGCAGTGCTGGTGCTCATGATGACCTCTCTGGTTGCGGTCAGCCCGTGGGCTCGGTGGTAATCGTTCCAATCTCCGGCAATCGGTGGCAAAGCTACCAGCCCGCCTATGGCAGCGGCTGCTTGCTCGGCCTTGGTCTTGCCGGGGTTGCCTTGGGTGTGTGCGTCATTGTCGCCACACAGCAGGATCCGGGCCTTTGGGTGCTGGCGGCGGGCAATCTGGGCCACCGCCGCCAAGTTGCCGCAATCCATTGCGCAATAGACGGTCGCCCCGATAGCCAGGTGAACGGATAGCCCGGTGGCGTACCCCTCCACCACGGCAACCAGCTCCCCACCATCGATACGGTGATAGGCCCCGGCCTTCTGCCCACCGGCAAGGTAACGCTTAGTGCCGTCGCCCCGGATAAGCTGAACGTTCACCAGTGCGCCCGCCTCGTCGGTCAGCACCACCACCAGCGACCCAGCCGGGAAGTTCTCGCCCCCCTCGCGGATCAAGGTGCGGTTAATCGCCGCCTGGGGCCACTCCAAACCCTTGGCCGTGAAGTAGGGGCTCACCCCTTGGGCCACATCCCCGACGATGGTAGCGGCACGGCTGGCGGCCTTCTGGCGCTGTTGCTCTTCCTGTTTGCGTTCTTGCTCTGCTCTGGCCTGTTGCTGCTGGTGGATACGCTCCCGTTCGGCAGGTTCTACGCCAGCGGCAGAGACCCCCACCAGCGGGGCCAGCAACTCAGCCGCCGCCTTTGGGGTGGTACTCAGCACCCGGCACACCAGATCCAGCCCGTCCCCGTTCCCGCACTGGTTGCAGAACCAGGTGCCGCGCCCGCCTTGGTCATCCAGCCGAAACCGGTCTTTTCCACCACAGGCAGGGCATGGGCCATGCTTGCCACGGTGCGGGGTGTCGATGCCCACCCCCGCCAGCACATCCGGCCAATGACCACAGGCAGCAGCGGCCACATCAGAAACGAATCGGGGGCTTGCGCCCCCTTTGATTGCCATGGTCATTGTGTGGCCCTCCTGGTCTGCTCTATCGCCAGCTCCACCATTGGATCCTTGCCCTCATCCAGCATCTGCCGCACATCGGCGCAGAAGCAGCGATTCATCTCATCGAGTAGCGTGCCTCCTAGCTCGGTCAGCTCATCGCCTGCCAACATATGGCGCAGCATCAGCAAGGCGTCCTCTCGCCCCTGTTTGCCGCCAGCGTGTTCCAGATGAGCGCCCACGATGTTGTTCTGAATCGCCATGGTCAGCACTTCCTGATCCAGCGGAAGTTGAACCCCCAAATGCTTGAACGTGTTACCACGCGCCACCAGATAGGCCCGTGCCACCGCCTTCACCATCGTATTAATCTCGGTCATCGCAACCCCCTGTTGCAGTGTGATTGGGTAGCCGTTGGGCCTTCATCAGTCGTTGAAACAACACCCGTAGCACTGCCAACCGCACCGGCACCCGGTACAGCTCGCGCCAGATGCGGCGGCGCAGGGCATCTATCCGCCGTTCGCTCATAGGGCACCCCCGATCAGCACTGCCACCAGCTCATTGAACGCCTGTTCAGTCAGCCCCGCTTTCAGTTCGCGGGCTTGCTTGGCGGTGACAGCAACAGCGGCCCCCTTGGTCTGCTCAATGAAGCGATCCCGATCACGCCGCCAGCCAAAGACGCTCAGGCTGCCAGCCTGTGAGCGCTTTCCGGTTCTCGGGTTAATTGGGCCTGTAAAGGTGGGCTGTTCGGTACTGCTTGCCCATGCGAAGTAGGTCATGCGGCCACCTCCTGACAGATCCCCGCCTCAATGCGCAGGGCATCAAGCAAAGCGCTGTATTGCGCACGCTCCACGGGGCACAGGTCTGTTTGTTCCATCAACGTTGCCAGTTGTGCCAGCAGTTCAGCCAGTCGGGGGGAGTGGGTCGGGTTCATGCTGCCACCTCCCCAGACGGACGGCGGCTGACAAACACCAACGGCAAACCTGCCAGGGCGGCGCGGGCTTGGGCTTCGGTGTGAGCCGTGGTGGAAACGGTGCGGATACGGCGCAGGTCTGCCAGTCGGCAGGCGCTCGATGCGATCAGGAAAGTGAAGATTTTGGATGTAGCAGGGGTGGGGATAGTAGCCATGATGGCAGCCTCTATTGTCGATAGGTATTCACTACCGACCAGAGATCCTACACTCATGGCGGTAGCCCGAACGGGGGTAGGAATACCGGCGACAATAGAAACCGGCCAGCCCGAAAGCTGCCCCGCCCGAGCCACCATTACACAGCAGACCCCGCCGACCAGATAGGCCAACAGAGCCCCAAGTAAAGGGGATAGAGCACCAACAAAAAACCACGCAAGCGCGTGGGTTGGCGCTATCGTCTCATCCGGGTTCCTACGCCCGGCAACGGATTTTGCCGTTGCAGGAAGAATCGTACCCTGTCGGACGCTATCGGACAAGCCCGCCTGCTTGATTTTGGGCAAGGCTTCGCCCTGGGCAATGAGCCCATGGGTATTCATGGTCATAGATACCTCGGGGTTAAGCGGCGGGAGGGAGGGTGGCTGCTTCTGGTGCGCGAGCGCACATAATGGCGGCGTAGTCATCTGCCAGTGGGGCAGCCTGTCGCTGGCGTCGCCAGTGGTTGATCAGAGCCACCAGCTTATGGGCTTGCTCACGGTCGGCCAGCCAATAGCGCTTAAAGCGAGTCGTCCCGCCGCCGCTATGCTGGTGATCAAAGAACGCATCGGCGATGGCTATCCCGTGGTTTCGACGGATCAGGCCAATGCTGTTGCGCAAGTTGAGGTCATGCAGACCAGCTAGACCAGACAAGGCGCTGACCCCCTGGGCTCCCTGCTCAAGCAAGTGGGTGGCGACCAATTCATACTTGGTGATATGCTGGCCGGGCTCAAGCTTGGTCGTGCCGTTCTGCGGTGCGGCCTTTTCTTTTTTGCTCATGCTGCCCCCTTATGCCGCTTTGCGAGCAACGATGCGGGCTGCAATCCAGCTATCCACCTCGGCTTCGATAAATGCGACGGTGCGACCGGTATCACTCAGGCGGATGGATTTGGGGAATTGGCCTGCGTTCATCAGGTCATAAACTCCGGACTTGCTCAGGCCGGTTTTATTCATAACCTCGCGAATGCGGATCAAGCGGGCCGCAACGGTGGCGGCGGTATTTGGTGTGTTCATTGGTGTTTGCCTCGGTCGATAATGACGAGGCAATGAAAGCACGTCAGCTAACCCTAAGGGCAACCCCTTGAGGGCTCAGGGTGGCGGCGTGTGTATACCCTAAGGGTTGCCGCAACCCTTGCCATTGCTGGGTTTGATACCCTGAGGGTGAAGACTTTGAGCGGGGCATTGATGGGCGAACCCTCAGGGCGGTTATATGCGCATCCTCAGGGTTCAGGCGGGCTGTTTGATGGGGAACGGGTGATTGGCTTTGCGACAATCGCCACCATTTCGGCCCAATGCTGTTCAGATAAGCACTTTTTTGACTGATTATTCATAAATTGGATTTGAGTTGAGGGGGCAAGGCTGTGTCCAGTCGATCTTCCTCCAGCCTTTATCCAGCGGGGCTTGCAATAGAAAGAGGGAGGCATCATGCCTCAGGGCTGACGCATCAGTGTTTATACTTTGAACAACCCCATACATTCGAACAAATATTGTTCATTCAGACAGCAGAGCCTGCGCTTGTTGGCCATGCTTAGATTACGTGATTTGTTTTGCTTCAGCATGTTCAGTATCCACTGCC
>NZ_JAGKRH010000121.1:0-8541 GCF_017939245.1 Aeromonas sp. PrichA-15
CTTGCCGGCATACTCGGCGTAGGCGAAGGTCATCTGCTTCATCGGAAAACTCGGCGGGTGGAATCCGGGTATTTTGCCAAAATCAGGAAGTCTTCTTCAGAGTTTCCTTAGCGTACGTTTTTCTCCGAATTCTGCGGGGTCCCCTGATAGAGTACGCGCCAACGGTGCAGCTATCGGTACTGGTGAACTCGTTAAAGGCGGTCACATCAAGGCGACTGCGTAATGAATTTCTGGACTTGAGAGGTGCTTACAGCAAACCCGTACTCTGGTCACGCTCTTACTTTGCGGGCTCTTGCGGCGGAGCACCGTTGGAGGTGATCAAGCAATACATTCAAAACCAGCGGGGCTGACGCCCCGGCGAAATTCCCCTCCCACCTACGTCGGAGGGAGTCCCCTTTCGCATTTAAGATGGCGCGCGCTGGCGGACGAGATGTCCACTGGCTCTTCTCTCTCACACAAGGAAAACGGTCATGTCCGAACTGACGCTCTATCTTGCCCCGGGTACCTGTGCCATGGCGGTACGCATCGCTCTGGTGGAGGCCGGTGCCCCTCACCTTGTCAAGCGCCTGGATCTGGCCGCTGGTGAACAGCGCAGCCCCGACTACCTCGCCATCAATCCCAAGGGGCGAGTCCCGGCACTGGTGACGGAGCATGGCGTGCTGACCGAAACACCGGCTCTGCTGCTCTACGTGGCCCAGCGTTTTCCTAACGCCGGGCTGGCCCCATTGGATGACCCCTTCCTCCTGGCCAGGATGCAGGAGGTACACAGTTTCCTCGTCTCCACCGTCCATGTCGCCCATGCCCATGGACGCCGTCCCGGCCGCTGGGCCGACGATGAACAGGCCATGGCTGCCATGCAGGCCAAGATGCCCCAGAACATGCGCGATGGCTTTGACCAGATTGAGCGCCACTATCTGGCCGGCCCCTGGGTACTGGGGGAGCGCTTTAGCCTGGCCGACATCTACCTCTTCGTGATTGCAGGCTGGCTCGAGAGCGACGGGGTTGCCATCAGCGAGTTTCCCAAGGTGGCGGATCACTATCAGCGCATGCTGGCCCGCCCCGCAGTGCAGGCGGCGCTCGCCCTCTGATCTCCTCGTGCATATTCCGGTCGAAAATGAACACCTATTCCGGTTTAAAATGAACGCTGATTCCGGCTTGCGTGTACACCATTTCCGGACACCTCAGAGCACGAACTCTGATGTCAGATGAACCGTCATGCTCCAATGACCTGGATCCACAACTGCCGCGCTGCGCTTGGCTGCTGGCTTGTTCGGTGAGTCGAAAAGATGCCTCCCCTCAAAGCTCAGCTTCTGCTCGCAGAATCCCTGGCCGCATACTTTCCGGAAATGGTGTTCACAGATTCCGGAATCACTGTTCAAATTCACCGGAATACGCACTCGCGCCGGGTACGCCTTTTTGTGCGGGCAACATCCGGCGACGCCTCTCAGACGGGGTGCTCTTATGGCACCCGTTTCTTCTGAAATTGCCCTGTCACTGAGATCGTTTTCACATTTTCGTCATCACTGCCTAGACCCGTTAACGGTTAACACCTATCTTTCGCCCTAATGACGCAACCGGTTGCGTAACCGATTGCCCAACTCAATATTCATATGCGGTCCCAGGCCGCCGAGGTGCTGTATGAAACGAGGCAAGCTGCTCAATGCTCCCTTAAGCGCGCTGGTCGCGCAGATGGGCCACACCGACGAGATCACCGTCTGCGACGCTGGCCTGCCCATTCCGGCAGGCCCCGAGCGCATCGATCTGGCGCTGATGGCGGGCACCCCCAGCCTTGAAACCGTACTGACCGCCCTACTCACCGACCTGGTGGTGGAGAAGGTGATCATGGCAAGCGAGATCAAGCAGATCAGTCCCGCCGCCCATCAGGCGCTGGTGGATCAGCTGGAGGCCCACGCAGCCGCCCAGGGCAAGCCCATCACCATCGAGTACTGCCTGCACGAAGCGTTCAAGGCTCGCTCCTGCCAGAGCAAGGCTATCGTGCGCAGCGGCGAGGTGACTCCCTACGCCAACCTGATCCTCTGCGCCGGTGTGGCGTTCTGAATTCTTCAAAGAAGGCCTCTTCAAGGAAGCTGCAAATGAGCACAACCTCCCCCCTCTCACCCATTCTGGAGCTGACCGGGATCGTCAAGACCTTCCCCGGGGTACGCGCCCTCGACGAAGCGGGCCTTCGGGTCTATCCGGGCCAGGTGATGGCCCTGCTCGGCGAAAATGGCGCTGGCAAGTCGACCCTGATGAAGGTGCTGACCGGCATCTACCAGGCCGATGCGGGCTACATCAACTATCGCGGCCAGCCGGTGCACTTCAAGGGCCCCCGCGACTCTCAGGATCAGGGGATCAGCATCATCCACCAGGAGCTGAACCTGCTGCCGGAATTGTCGATTGCCGCCAATATCTTCCTCGGCCGCGAACCGCGCACCCGTTTTGGCAGCATCGACCACAAGCAGTTGCGTGAGCGTGCCAGCGGTCTGCTGGCGCGACTTGGCGTCAAGCACGGCCCGGATACCCGACTCGGGGATCTCTCCATCGGTGAACAGCAGATGGTAGAGATCGCCAAGGCGCTGTCGTTCGATGCCAGCGTCATCATCATGGACGAGCCCACCGATGCGCTGACCGACACCGAGACCGAGCAGCTCTTCACCGTCATTCGTGAACTGCGCGAGCAGGGCTGCGGCATTGTCTACATCTCCCACCGCCTGAAAGAGATCTTCGAGATCTGCGATCGGGTCACCGTGCTGCGGGATGGCAAGTGGATCGGCGAGCAGGCGGTGAGCGATCTCGATGAAGACAGGATCATCGAGATGATGGTGGGCCGCCGGCTGGAAGAGCAGTACCCACGTCTTGAGCGCGAGCTTGGCCCGGTTAGCCTGCAGGTGAACGATCTGGCTGGTCCCGGCGTGCGCGGGGTGAGCTTCTCCCTGCGTCAGGGGGAAATTCTGGGCTTTAGCGGCCTGATGGGCTCCGGCCGCACCGAGCTGATGAAGCTCATCTACGGTGCCAGCCCCATCAGCGCTGGCCAGGTGACGGTGGATGGCCACGCCCTGGTACCCAGAAGCCCGGCCGATGGTCTGGCCGCTGGTATCGCCTATATCTCCGAGGATCGCAAGGGCGACGGCCTGGTGCTGGAGCTGTCGGTGCGCGAAAACATGAGCCTGTGCGCCCTCGGCGAGTTCATTCGTGGCGGTAAGATTGACGGCAAGGCCGAGCGCCAGGCGGTAGGGGACTATGTGCGTTTGTTCAACATCAAGACCCCGAGTCAGGATCAGCTGATCAAGCTCCTCTCCGGCGGCAACCAGCAGAAGGTGGCCATCGCCAAGGGGCTGCTGACCCGGCCCAAGGTGCTGATCCTGGATGAGCCGACCCGCGGCGTCGATGTCGGCGCCAAGAAGGAGATCTATCAGCTCATCAACCAGTTCAAGAAGGAGGGGATGAGCATCATCCTGGTCTCCTCCGAAATGCCGGAAGTGCTCGGCATGAGTGATCGCATTATGGTGATGCACGAAGGGCGCATTAGCGCAGAATTCAACACCCGCGATGCCAATCAGGAGAAGCTGATGGCAGCGGCAGTCGGTAAACAGTGGCAAGCAGAGCAAGAGGCAGCACAATGACAACCCAAACCCTTTCCCGCCGCGGCGTCATGAGCAAGGCCTGGTGGATCGAGAACAAGTCCCTGGTCGCGCTGCTGGTGCTGATCGGCGTGGTCTCCTTCCTGAGCCCCAACTTCTTCACCGCCGACAACCTGCTCAACATCCTGCGCCAGACATCGGTCAACGCCATCATGGCGGTCGGCATGACGCTGGTCATCCTCACCGCCGGCATCGATCTGTCGGTCGGCTCGGTACTGGCCCTGTGCGGCGCCCTGGCCGCCACCATGGTGGCCATGGAGCTGCCCATCGGCCTGGTGATCCCCCTCACCCTGGGGGCCGGCGCCCTGCTTGGCAGCATCAGCGGCCTCATCATCGCCAAGGGCAAGGTACAGGCCTTCATCGCCACCCTGGTCACCATGACCGCCCTGCGCGGCGTCACCATGGTCTACACCGAGGGGCGCCCCATTTCCACCGGCTTCAGTGACGGCGCCTATCACTTCGCCTGGCTCGGGACCGGCTACCTGCTGGGTCTGCCGGTGCCCATCTGGCTGATGGCCATCGTCTTCCTGCTGGCCTGGTACCTGCTCAACCACACTCGCCTGGGCCGCCACATCTATGCCCTCGGCGGCAACGAATCGGCCACCCGCCTCTCTGGTATCAATGTGGATCGGGTCAAGCTCGCGGTGTATGGTCTGTGCGGCATGCTGTCGGCACTGGCCGGGCTCATCGTCACATCCCGCCTCTCCTCCGCCCAGCCCACAGCCGGCATGGGGTACGAGCTGGATGCCATCGCCGCCGTTGTGCTGGGGGGCACCAGCCTGATGGGGGGCAAGGGCCGTATCATGGGTACCCTGATCGGTGCCCTCATCATCGGCTTCCTCAACAATGCCCTCAACCTGCTCGACGTCAGCTCCTATTACCAGATGATCGCCAAGGCCAGCGTGATTTTGCTTGCTGTGATGATCGATAACAAAAGCAACCGTTAACAAGCCACGCCACACACAAGGAATGAAATGATGAAAAAGCTCAATACCCTGCTCGCTGCCGCCATCATGTCCGTGCTGGGCACCGCCCAGGCCGCGGATCACACCCTGGCGATGGTGGTCTCCACCCTCAACAACCCCTTCTTCGTCACCATGAAGGAGGGGGCCGAAGCCAAGGCCAAGGAGCTTGGCTACGAGCTGGTGGTGCTGGACTCCCAAAACGACCCGGCCAAGGAGCTCTCCAACGTGGAAGATCTCACCGTGCGCAAGGTCAACGCCATCCTGATCAACCCGACCGACTCCGAAGCCGTGGGCAACGCCATTCGCCTGGCCAACAAGGCGAACATCCCGGTGCTGACCCTGGACCGCGGCGCAGCCCAGGGTGACGTCAAGGCCCACATCGCCTCCGACAACGTGGCCGGTGGCAAGCTGGCTGGCGACTTCATCGCCGAGAAGCTGGGCAGCGGTGCCAAGGTGATCCAGCTGGAAGGGATCGCAGGTACCTCCGCCGCCCGTGATCGCGGCGAAGGCTTCGCCCTGGCGGTCACCGCCAACAAACTGCAGGTGCTGGCCTCCCAACCCGCCGACTTTGACCGCACCAAGGGTCTGAACGTCATGGAGAACCTGCTGGCCGCCCATCCGACCGTGCAGGCAGTGTTCGCCCAGAACGACGAGATGGCGCTGGGTGCCATCCGCGCCGTGCAGGCCGCTGGCAAAGAGGTGATGATCGTGGGCTTTGACGGCACCGACGATGGCAAAGCCGCCGTGGCCAAGGGTAAACTGGCCGCCACCGTGGCACAGCAGCCTGCCCTCATCGGCGCCATTGGCGTGGAAACCGCCGACAAGGTGCTCAAGGGTCAACCGGTGGAAAAATCCATCCCGGTACCGCTGCAAATCGTCAACAAGTAAGTTGACGGGGGGAGGTTCGCCTCCCCTCTCTTTTTCCGCCAGTGCCGCCTGGTCTGGGTCCACCCAGACCAGGATGTACTCAACCAAGGGTGATAGGAATGAATCGTCTCGTAGTCCTCGGCAGCGTGAATGCGGATCATGTGCTGCGCGTCCCCCACTTTCCCCGCCCCGGTGAAACCCTGACCGGCCACAGCTATCAGGTCGTTCCCGGCGGCAAGGGCGCCAATCAGGCGGTGGCCGCCGCCCGCCTCGGCGCCCCTGTCTCCTTCATCGCCCGCATCGGTGATGATGCCATCGGCCACCAGATGAAAACCGGGTTTGCCAACGACGGCATCGATGTCAGCGCCGTCGAACTCGACCCCAGGCTCCCCACCGGCATCGCCATCATCTATGTGAGCGACGAGGGGGAGAACAGCATCGGCATCTCCGCCGAAGCCAATGGCGCCCTCACCCCGGCCGTAGTGCAAGGTCACGAGGCAATGATCGCCGCCGCCCACACCCTGCTGCTGCAACTGGAAGTGCCGCTGGAGAGCGTGCAGGAAGCGGCCCGTCTGGCTCGTGCCCACGGCACCCGGGTGGTGCTCAACCCCGCCCCCGCGCGCCCGCTCTCAAGGGATCTGCTGGCGCTGGTGGACCTCATCACCCCCAACCAGACCGAGGCCGAGCTGCTGACCGGCGTCAAGGTGACGGACGAAGCGAGCGCCCGGGAGGCTGCCACCCGCTTCCACCAGATGGGCATCGGTGAGGTGATGATCACCCTGGGGTCTCAAGGGGTCTATTGCAGCAAGGGGCAGAAACAGGCGCTCATGCCGGGTTTTCGGGTCAAGGCGGTGGATACCACGGCTGCCGGGGATACCTTCAACGGCGCCTTCCTGGCGGCCGAGCTCGCCGGCGCCGACTTTGACGCAGCCGTACGCTTTGCCCACGGGGCGGCGGCACTCTCCGTCACCCGGTTTGGTGCCCAGAGCTCCATCCCGAGCAAGCAGGAGGTCGATGCTTTCCTCCTTGAACAGACTGCGCAGGGGCACTGATGGCCAATATCAAGGAGGTGGCTGCGCTGGCGGGAGTGTCGACCACCACCGTTTCCCACGTCATCAACGAGACCCGCTTCGTGGCCGAAGAGACCCGGGAGCGGGTCTTCGCCGCCATGCGCGATCTCAACTATGCCCCGAGCCTGGTGGCCCGCAGCCTCAAGGTAAAGGAGACCAACAGCATCGGCATGCTGGTTACCACCTCCAGCAACCCCTTCTTCGCCGAGGTGGTGCGCGGGGTGGAGCGCTACTGCTTCGAGCAGGGTTACAACCTGATGCTGGGCAACACCGAAGGACAGGCCGAGACGGCGCTCTCCTACCTCAAGATGATGCTCAGGAAACGGGTCGACGGCCTGCTCATCATGTGCAGTGAAGGGCAGCAGGAGGTGTTCAACCAGCTCGACTGGCTCAAGAGCCTGCCGGTCGTGGTGATGGACTGGGGCATGGAGAATGGCGAGGTGGATCTCATCGCCGACAACTCCCATCGTGGAGGCTACCTGGCAACCCGCCATCTGCTGGGGCTGGGTCACACTGCCATCGGTTGCATCACGGGCCCCCACAGCCGCGCCCCGGCCAACCAGCGCCAGGCGGGTTTCGAGCAAGCGATGCAGGAGGCCGGGCTCACCGTCAATCCGGGCTGGATCCAGGAGGGAGACTTTGACTGCGCCAGCGGCGCCGCCGCCATGACCCGCCTGCTGGCGCTGCCAGAGCGTCCCACCGCGCTGTTTGTCTGCAACGACATGATGGCCATGGGGGTCATCAGTGCCGCCCATCAGGCAGGGCTGGTGATCCCCCGCGATCTCTCCATCGTCGGCTATGACAACGTGGCGCTGGCCCAGTTCATGTCCCCCCCGCTCACCACGGTCAATCAACCGAAAGAGGAGCTGGGCCGCCTCGCCGTCACCCGGCTGCTGGCGCGCATCAACGGCGAGCCCATCGCAAACCGCATGATCACCGTGGATCCGGACCTGGTGATCAGACACTCCTGCGCTCCCTTTTCCTCACCGGACAGCAAACCAGTTTAAGTGCCAGCAAGCAGCAGAAGGGCGGCCATGAGCCGCTCTTCTGTGTATTGTCTCCTTGGCATCGGCCCCGAGACTGCACAAGCCACCACTCAACTCAGCTTGAGATCATCCTCTTGCTGCGCCTCTCCCAGGGGAGCCAGGCGCAGCAGCCCCAGCGCCGTTGCCAACGGCTGGAGCAGCGCCTCGTACCCGGAGGGTGCTGGCAGCCAGTAGCGAATTGGCCAGCCCGCTTGCAGCAGTTCGGGGGCGCAGCTGCCAAGCTCGCTCAGCGCCAGCATGCAGCCACACTCGCGCATCTTCTCAAGCAGGGTGGCATCCGGTATCAGCGCAGGCAATGCCAGGATCAGTCTCCCCTGTGGCAAGGGGGGCAGGCTCGCCAGCAGAGGGGCCAGCTGGGCAGGCTGATGAAGCCTTACCAGCAAGGTGCCACTGCATGGCTCTTCTGTCAGCCATCGTGCCATCACGGGCCCAAGGACACCACGCTCTTGCATCCAGCCCACGTCACAGGGCTGCTGGCTCACCCGCCAGCGCAGGCTGACCGCCGTCACCGGCACGCCCTGCTCGTCTCTCATCGCCTCGCAGAGGGTCTCCAGGGGGGAAGGGGCGGCCCCCGCCAGCCATTCCCGCAATTGGTGCAGCTGCCGCTGGGCCATGTGGAGATCAGCCTTCATCGCACTCTGATACCACACCAGGGTGGTCCCCTCACGCTTGGCCTCGTTCAATGCCAATATGGCTTGCTCCAATAGCTCATCGGCATCCTCGCCACCCTCGCGCCTGGCCACTCCGAAGCGACACGCCAGATCAAAGCTGCTTTCCCGGGTCACAAACTCAAACTGCAACAGACTCACCTTGACATCCTCCCCCACCTTAGCGCTTCGCGTCACAGGAGGGGGATTCCCATTACTGGGTGATAGCTGCTCGCGCAGTACCGGGTTCCTGCTTCATCGGGCGGCCTGATTGCACCACGCCTCCACAGGCTAAAACGGCGTGT